>NZ_JAJQJF010000009.1:0-201549 GCF_021213615.1 Cupriavidus sp. UGS-1
CGGGCGGCTGGCGCGATACCAGCGGCGAGCTGCGCGCCGCGCTGCGGATCGGCGCGGCCAGCGCGGTGCCCGCCAGCAATGCGCAGATCGGCGTGCCGGCGGGCGCGCTGCGCGGGCTGGAACTGGTGGTGCTGGCGCGGATGGGCGACGGCGACACGCCGCGCCGCTTCGACAAGCTGTGCATGACCGGCCAATGAGCGCGCGATGAACGGGACTGCTCGCTTCCCTGCCCTCCGGCGGCAAGCTGGCCGCCACCGCGGCGCTGCCGTGGTCACCGCGCTGCTGATCGTCACGCTGGCGGTCGTCGTCGTGTCCGGCCTGCTGTGGCGCCAGCAGGTACAGATCCGCTCGGTCGAGAACCAGCGGCTGGTGGCCCAGGCCGCCTGGATCGAACGCGCCGCGGTCGACTGGGCGCGGCTGATCCTGCGCGACGACCTGCGCCGCTCCAACGTCGACCATCTCGGCGAGCCGTGGGCGGTGCCGATCGCCGAGACGCGGCTGTCGGACTTCCTCGGCGCCGCGCTGCGCACCGACCGCGCCGGCGAGACCTCGTTCCTGTCCGGCCGCATCCTGGACGCGCAGGCCCGCTTCAATCTGCGCAACCTGATCACCACCAGCGCGGGCGCCAACGGCGGCATCTCAGTCACCATCGACCCGGCCGGGCTCGCGGCCTATCGGCGCCTGCTGCGCGTGCTGGGGCTGAACCAGGGGCTGGCCGAGGCGACCGCGCGCTATCTGCTCGAGGCGGAGCGGGCCGGCGCCGGCCGCGCCGCGCCGCGGCCGCCCGACAGCCTGGCGGACCTGATGGCCATCCCCGGCTATGAGCCGGACATGCTGCCGGTGCTCGAGCCCTTCGTCGACCTGCTGCCGGATCGCACGCCGGTCAACGCCAACACCGCCGACCCAGAGGTGCTGGCCGCGGTCATCGACAAGCTGCCGCTCGATCGCGCCCGCGAACTGGTGCGCCAGCGCGACCGCGCCTATTTCAACAACGTCGGCGACCTGCAGACCCAGCTGCGCGCGATCGCGCCGCAGGCCGATGCCGGCGTCGGCACCGCGCTGGAGACGCGTTCGCACTACTTCCTGATCTACGGGCTGATCCGCCACGAGCGGGCGGTCCGGATGCAGGTCTCGCTGGTCCGGCGCGCCGCGGTCCTGGGCAGTGCCCAGGCGACGCAGGTGGTCTGGACCCGTGACCTCGAGCGGATGCCGGAGCTGCGCTGATGGGCAGGATGCCGATCGCCGCCGCCCTTTGCCGCGAACGCGCGAACCGCCGGCACGGCTGCCGCACGCTCCCGAAACGGTTGACGCGAATCCGCCACAAAGGCAAGGTATGCTGATGCCTTGGCGGAAAGGCATTTACCGGCACCCGGCTAGGCAAGCGGCGATCGCCGCCGGCACAGCCGACACCGGGCCGGACCGTGCCCGGGCACGGAACCGGGCCAGATTGCAGACGCGCCGCCACGCCGTCGACGATTCCGCCATCCATCTTCACTGCCGCGCAGTTCCAAGGAAACCTTGAGCACCACCCTGTTCGTCCGCCTGCCGCATCGCCCCCACGATCAACCGCAGCCCTGGCGCTTCGGGGCGATGCCGTTCGCGCTGGTGCGCGATGCCGTGGCCGCCCAGGGCCGGCGCGAGCGCGCTCCCGCCACGGGCCATCTGCTGCGCGAGGGCCACGCGCCGATCGCCGAGCTGCCGCCGGCCGACCGGCTGGTGCTGATCGTCGCCGCCGCCGACGTGCTGGTGACCACCGCCGCGGTACCGCCGCTGGCGCCGAACCGGCTCAAGCTGGCGCTGCCGAACCTGGTCGAGGATTCGCTGGCAGCCGATGCCCAGGCGTGCCATATCGCGGTCGGGCCGGAGGCACCGCAAGCCGCTGCCGATGCCAGCAGTGCGGCCGCCGCCGCGCGCGGCCCGCGCCGCCGCCTGCTGATGGTGACCGAGCGCGCCTGGCTGCGCGCGGTGCTCGATGCCTTCGCCGAACACCGCCATCGCCGCCGCCATCTGCTGGCCGCGCAGTTCTGCCTGCCGCTGGCGGCGGCCGAGGATGAAGACGCGGCCGCGCCCAATGCATCCGCCCCAGCCGATCCCTCTGCCACGTCCGAACCCGCCGCCCCGTCCGAGCCGCCCGCCACGCTGGCGCTCGAGGCCGCCTCCAGCGCGCTGGCCGCCGCGGCGCCGCTGCTCGAAGGCGAGACGGACACCGGCCAGGCCGCGCCGGTCTGGCAGCTGACCGTGCGAACCGACCGCTATCAGGGCTACGGCCTGCTGCTCGGCGACGACGCGCTGGCCGCCTGGCAGGCGCTGGCGCCGGCCGGCGTCTGGTACGGGGACCGCAAGGCGGCCGCGCTGCCGACGCTGAACTCGGTACGCCCGCTCGGCTGGCCGGTCTGGATCGAAGGGGCGCAGGCCAGCCTGCGCGAGAGCGCGCTCGATCTGGCGCAGTTCGACTTCGCGCAGGGCCGCGCCGACCGCTGGAATCTGCGCGCCTGGCGCGCGCCGCTGGCGCTGGCCGCCGCGCTGCTGCTGGTCCATCTGGCCGCGCTGAACATCCACTGGCTGATGCTGCGCGGCGAACAGGCGCGGCTGCAGCAGGCCCAGACCCAGCTGCTGCGCAGCGCCTTCCCGCGCATGCCGGTGGTGGTCGACCCGCCGCTGCAGATGCGCCGCCAGGTCGAGCAACTGCGCCTGGCCAGCGGCCGCAGCACGCCCGACGATTTCCTGCCGCTGGCCGACCGCTTCGCCCAGGCCGGCCGGCAGCTGGCCCCGGACGCGCTGCTGGCGCTCGAATACCGCGGCAAGACCCTGCACGCGACGCTCAAGCCCGGCACCGACACCAATGCGCTGCGCCAGGCCGCGCGCCAGGCCGGCCTGTCGATGGAAGAGGACCGGGCGCCCGCCGAGGCCGCCCGCTCGGGCGGCGGTCCCGCCCCCGCCGGCTCGCGCTGGATCATCAAGCCGGGAGCGCTGTCATGATGCGCACCACCTCTTCCGCCGGCCTGGCCGCGAAGCTCGGCAAGCTGCGCCCCCGCGTGCCGGCGCGCTGGCGCGAACAGGCCGAGGCCTTCTGGACCGCGCGCAATCCGCGCGAACAGGCGCTGCTGGGGATCGGCGGCGCGCTGCTGGCGCTGACGATCGGCTACAGCGTGCTGTGGGAGCCCGCCGCCGAAGGCCGCGAGCGGCTGCAGAAAAGCCTGCCGCAGCTGCGCGCCCAGCTGGCCGAGATGGAAACGCTGGCGCAGGAGGCGCGCGGGCTGTCGGCCAGCCCTGCGCCGGCGCTGCGTGGCGAGGCGCTGGTGCAGGCGCTGCGCGACGGCCTCGCCCAGCACGGCCTGAGCGCCAGCCGCGTCGCGCCGACCGGCGACAACACGATCCAGGTGCAGCTCGACAAGGTGCCGTTCGGCGCGGTGGCGGCCTGGCTGTCGGACGTGCGACAGCAGCAGCGCCTGAAGGTGACCGACGCCCGCATCGTCTACGTCGGCGCCACCGCCATCGTCAACGTCACCGCCACCTTGCAGGGACCCGGGGCCGGCCCCGAGCGTCCGGGCGGACGCAGTTGATGGCGCGGCTGGAAGCGCTGCGCCTGCGGCGACGCGAGCCGCGGCCGGCCCGCCGCCGCGGCCTGCTGCGCTGGACGCTGCTGGGCCTGGCCACGGTCGTGGTCACGGTGATCGCCGCGCTGCCGGCCGCCTGGATCGCCGACGCGGTCGCCAGCCGCACGGAGGGCCGCGTGCTGCTGGCCGATGCCGCCGGCTCGCTGTGGCGCGGCAGCGCCACGCTGGCCTTGTCCGCCGGCAGCGGCAGCCGCACCGCCACGGTGCTGCCCGGCCGCCTGCAGTGGCAGGTCGCGTTCTGGCCGCTGCTGACCGGCTCGCTGCGGCTGGTCGCCCAGCACACCGAGGCGATGCCGGCGCCGGTCGCGGTCACGGTGACGCCGTCCGGCTGGCGCGCCCAGTCCGGTTCGCTGCGGCTGCCGGCCTCGCTGCTCGAAGGCATCGGCGCGCCGTTCAACACGCTGCGCCCGGACGGCGCGATGCGGCTGGACTGGAGCGCGCTGGAGGGCCGCTTTCGCGCGGACGCGGGCAGCGGCGGCCGGCCGGCCGGACTGTACGGCCACCTGACGCTTCGCATCGACCAAGTATCATCGGCCGTCAGCCGGCTGCGGCCGCTCGGCAGCTACCGCGCCGAGATCGACTGGACCGGCCCCACCGGCATGCTGCGGCTCTCCACGGTGGCGGGGCCGCTGCACCTGGAGGGCAGCGGACCGCTGGGCCGCCAGGCGCGCTTCGAGGGCACCGCCCACGCGGATCCCGACGCCGCGAATCAGTTGGCCTCCCTATTGAGCCTGCTGGGAAGACGTGAGAACAATGTGACCAGGCTGCGCTTCTGATCCGGCGCAAGGCAGCACGCCAAGCACCGGGCCGCGCAACCAACCGACGCTTATGACGACAACAGACCGACGCCCCATCCTGCCCACCGCCTGCGCGCGCGCCGTCACGGCGCTGTGCGCCCTGTCGCTGATGGCGCCGGCCCCGCTCTGGGCGCAGGCACCCGGACAGGCGAGCCCCGCCGTGCCGGCCCCGCCCGACGTCACGCCGCGCAACCGCGACGAGGTCGTGCTCAATTTCGTCAACGCCGACCTGGAAGCGGTCGTGCGCGCGGTGGGCCAGGCCACCGGCAAGAACTTCGTGATCGACCCGCGCGTCAAGGGCACCGTCAACCTGGTCACCGAGGCGCCGGTGTCGCGGGCGCAGGCGCTGGAAACGCTGGGCTCGGTGCTGCGGATGCAGGGCTATGCGATGGTCGAGGCCAACGGCTTCACCAAGGTCGTGCCCGAGGCCGACGCCAAGCTGCAGGGCTCGCCGACCGTGGTCGGCGCCGGCGCCAGCCGCGGCGGCCAGGTCGTGACGCAGGTGTTCCGGCTGAACTACGAGTCGGCCAACGCGCTGGTGCCGGTGCTGCGCCCGATGATCGCGCCGAACAACACGATCACGGCCTATCCGGCCAACAACACGCTGGTGATCACCGACTACGCGGACAATCTGCGGCGCATCGGCCGGATCATCGCCGCGATCGACGCGCCCGCGTCGGGCGAGGTCGAGCTGATCCCGCTGAAATACGCGATCGCCAGCGACGCCGCCGTGGTGCTGCAGCGCCTGCTCGATCCGGGCGCGGCCGGCGGCGCGCCGGGCGGCGCCGCGGGTCCTGCGGTCGATGCCAGCCTGCGCACCTCGGTCGTCGCCGAGCCGCGCAGCAACGCGCTGCTGGTGCGCGCGACCAGCCGCGCGCGCCTGCAGCAGGCGCGCCAGCTGATCGAGAAGCTGGACCAGCCGCACGCGCGCCCGGGCAACATCTGGGTGGTGCCGCTGAAGAACGCCGACGCGGTCAAGCTGGCGCCGACGCTGCGCGCGATCGTCGCCGCCGATGCCAGCTTCAACGTCGCCCAGCAGGGCCAAGGCGGCATCGGCGGGATCGCCGGCGCCGCCGGTGGCGCGGCGGGCATGGCCGGCGCGCAGAACATCGCCGCGCCGACCGGCCAGTTCACCGGCGGCACGACCGGCATGGGCGGCTACGGCCGCACCGGCAGCACCGGCGGCGGCTTCGGCGGCGGCACGGGCGGAACCGGCTCGGCCTTCTCCGCCTCGTTCGCGCCGAACCAGATTCCGACCACCGGCGGCATCATCCAGGCCGATCCGTCGACCAACTCGCTGATCATCACCGCCAGCGAAGCGGTCTACCGCAGCCTGCGCGCGGTGATCGACGACCTCGACGCGCGCCGCGCGCAGGTCTACATCGAGTCGATGATCGTCGAGGTGACCTCGACGCAGGCGGCCGAGCTCGGCATCCAGTGGCAAGGCATCCTCAGTTCGGCGGGCGGCAACAACAACTTCTTCGCCGGCACCAACTTCGGCACCGGCGGCAGCAACATCATCAACCTGAGCGGCGCGGTCTACGACATCTCGCAGAACGGCGCCGCGGGGATCGAGCGGGCGGCCGGGCTGGTGCCCGACATCGGCGGCCTGAACCTGGGCGTGGTCAACCGCGCGCTGGGCCTCGGTGCGCTGCTGCGCGCGCTGGGCAGCCAGGGCAGCGTCAACCTGCTGTCGACGCCGAACCTGATCACGCTGGAGAACGAGGAAGCCAAGATCCTGATCGGCCAGAACATTCCGATCACCACCGGCTCTTACGCGCAGAACAACGCGGTCGGCGGCGGCACGCCGTTCAATACGTTCGACCGCAAGGATGTCGGCATCACGCTGCGGGTCAAGCCGCAGATCACCGATGGCGGCCTGGTCAAGCTGCAGATCTACCAGGAGTCGTCGTCGGTGGTGCCGGGCACCACCAACCTGATCCAGGGCCCGACCACCAATGTCCGCTCGATCGAGACCAATGTGCTGGTCAACGACGGCCAGATCATCGTGCTGGGCGGCCTGATCGAGGACAACTACGGCGACGGCGTGCAGAAGGTGCCGGGGCTGGGCGACCTGCCGTGGATCGGCGGGCTGTTCCGCTACGAGAACAAGTCGCGCGCGAAGACCAATCTGCTGGTGTTCCTGCGCCCCTACGTGATGCGCACCTCCGGCGCGACCGACCGCATCACGCAGGACCGTTACGGCTATATCCGCGGCGAGCAGCAGGGCTTCGTTTCGCCGAACATGATGATGCGCGACACGCAGACACCGGTGCTGCCGCCCGCAGACGCGCCGGCCGCGCCGTTCGTCGATCCGCGCAACAATGGGCCGGTGCCCGGTCCGCTGCCGCTCGAGCAGACGCTGCCGCCGCCGGGCCCGACCTCGCGCGCGCCGAACCAGGGCGAAGGCGCCTGAACGCGGGCCGACCAGACAGGCGAATCACCATGGCGACAGTCCCCTCTTCCCTTCCCGGCCCGGCAGCCGATCCTGCGCTCGGCGCGGCCAACGCCAACGCCGCCGCGGGCGCAGTGGGCGCCATCGACACGCCGCTGTCCTCGCCGATCGCGGCGCGCCTGGTGCCCTACGGCTTCGCGCGCGAGGCGAGGCTGCTGGTCGCGCACCAGCGCGCCGACGGGCTCGAGGTCTGGGTCAGCCGCGCGACCTCGCCGGCGGCGCTGGCCGAGCTGGCGCGCGTGCACGGCCCGCTGCATCTGCGCGTACTCGAGCCGGAAGCGCTCGAACGGGCGATGTCCGACGCCTACAACCGCCAGGACGGCACGGCCGCGCAAGTGGTCGGCGAAGTCGAGGGCGAGGTCGACCTGTCGCGGCTGATGCAGGACATTCCCGCGGTCGAGGACCTGCTCGAATCGGAGGACGACGCACCGATCATCCGCATGATCAACGCGCTGCTGACGCAGGCCGCGCGCGAAGGCGCCTCGGACATCCATATCGAGCCGTTCGAATCGGCCTCGGTGGTGCGCTTTCGCGTCGACGGCACGCTGCGCGACGTGGTGCGGCCGAAGAAGGCGCTGCACGGCGCGCTGATCTCGCGGATCAAGATCATGGCCCAGCTCGACATCGCCGAGAAGCGGCTGCCGCAGGATGGCCGCATCACGCTGCGGGTCGGCGGGCGGCCGGTCGACGTGCGGGTGTCGACGCTGCCGACCGGCCACGGCGAGCGCGCGGTGCTGCGTCTGCTCGACAAGGAGGCCGGCCGGCTCGACCTGGCCAAGCTCGGCATGGCGCCCGCGACGCTGCACGCGTTCGACGAGCTGATCCGCCAGCCGCACGGCATCGTGCTGGTGACCGGCCCGACGGGCTCGGGCAAGACCACCACGCTGTACGCGGCGCTGTCGCGGCTCGATGCGCGCACCACCAACATCATGACGGTCGAGGATCCGATCGAGTACGACCTGGACGGCATCGGCCAGACCCAGGTCAACGCGCGCATCGACATGACCTTTGCCAAGGCGCTGCGCGCGATCCTGCGCCAGGACCCGGACGTGGTGATGATCGGCGAGATCCGCGACCTCGAAACCGCGCAGATCGCGGTGCAGGCCTCGCTGACCGGCCACCTGGTACTGGCGACGCTGCACACCAACGACTCGGCGTCGGCGGTGACGCGCCTGGTCGACATGGGGATCGAGCCCTTCCTGCTGTCGTCGTCGCTGCTCGGCGTGCTGGCGCAGCGGCTGGTACGCCGGCTGTGCCCGCAGTGCAAGCGCGAGGAGACCATCACGGTAACGCCGGCGCAAGCGCAGACGCTGCTGGCCGAGGGCAAGCCGTTGCAGAAGGTGTGGCACCCGGTCGGCTGCGACAAGTGCGGGCAGTCGGGCTACCAGGGCCGGATGGGCGTCTACGAGCTGCTGGTGGTCGACGACCGCATCCGCACGATGATCCATCGCCAGACGCCCGAATCGGAAATCAAGCAGACCGCGCTCGCCAACGGCATGCACACGATGCGCGGCGACGCGCAGCGCTGGATCGACAGCGGCGCGACCTCGCTCGAAGAGGTGCTGCGCGTGACGCGCGATTGATCCCTTGATCTGAGCCATGCCAGCCTACCGCTACGAAGCCGTCGACGCCGCCGGCAAGACCGACCGCGGCGTGATCGAGGCCGACAGCCCCAAGCAGGCCCGCACGCATCTGCGCACGCGCGGGCTGACTCCATTGACCGTCGATGCGCTGGGCAGCGCGGCGCAGGCCGCGCGCGGCACCGCCGGCGGCTTCGGCCGCAAGCTGTCGACCCAGGAACTGGCGCTGTTCACGCGCCAGCTGGCCAGCCTGATCGTCGCCGGCCTGCCGCTCGACGAAGCGCTGGGCGCGCTGGCCGACCAGGCCGAGCGCGCCTACGTGCACGAGTTGCTGGCCGGGGTGCGCGCCGAGGTGATGGGCGGCAGTTCGCTGTCGGTCGCGCTGATGCAGCATCCGCGCGACTTTCCCGATATCTATCGCGCGCTGGTCTCGGCCGGCGAGCATTCGGGCCACCTGGGCCTGGTGCTCGAGAAGCTGGCCGGCTATATCGAGACCCGCAACGCGCTGACCGCGAAGATCCGGCTGGCCTTCACCTATCCGGCCATCGTCACCGTGGTGGCGTTCGCGATCGTGATCTTCCTGCTGTCGTACGTTGTGCCGCAGGTGGTCAGCGTGTTCGCCAACACCAAGCAGAAGCTGCCGTTGCTGACGGTGATCATGCTGGCGCTGTCGGACTTCGTGCGCCAATGGTGGTGGGCCGCGCTGATCGTGCTGGTGCTGGCGGTGATGGCGGTCCGCGCGCTGCTGCGCCAGCCGGGCGTGCGGCTCGAATGGCATCGCTGGCTGCTGACCGCGCCGCTGGCCGGCAAGCTAATCCGCGGCTACAACACCGCGCGCTTTGCCAGCACGCTGGCGATCCTGGTGTCGGCCGGCGTGCCGATCCTGCGCAGCCTGCAGGCCGCGGGCGAGACGCTGGGCAACGAGGCACTGCGCGCCAACGTCGACGACGCCACCACGCGCGTGCGCGAGGGTTCGTCGCTGGCCCGCGCGCTGGCCGCGCAGAACCAGTTTCCGCCAGTGCTGGTGCACCTGATCCGCTCGGGCGAGGCCACCGGCAATCTGCCGACGATGCTGGAGCGCGCCGCGCAGGGCGAGGCGCAGGAACTGGAACGGCGCACGCTGTTCCTGACCAGCCTGCTCGAACCGCTGCTGATCCTGACGATGGGCGTGGTGGTGCTGCTGATCGTGCTGGCGGTGCTGATGCCGATCATCGAGATCAATCAGCTGGTGAGGTAGCGGGCCTGACACGGGCTCCGCGGAGATTAAACCGCCTCCCTCTCCCCAACCGTCTTCCCCTGAGGGGGAGAGGCAGAACACCCGTCGGGACACGGCGGAGATTTGCCTCTCTCTCTGCCCCCCGATCGCTCCCTGATGCCAGACCGGCTGACCCGAAGTGGCACGCCGCTGGTCTTCTCCCCTCTCCCGCTTGCGGGAAACGGGTGGGAGGGCAAGCGGCGTTCGCTGTTGCGGGCAGGCTTATTCCGCTGCCGCCGTCTTCTTCGCCGCGCGCTTGCGCGGAGCCGTGCTGCGGCGCTTGCGGGCCGGCGGCGCGGGCTCGGCGGCCTGCGCCGATTCGGCGGTGTCGACGGGCTGCTCAGGCTCCGCGATTGCTGGCGCTTCCGCACCCGGTACCTCCAGCGCTTCGCTGGCCGCCGCCGGCGCGGCAAACACCGTGCTGTCGATCGGCCAGGGCGTGTCGCTGAGCTTCACGTCGGGGCGACGCGAGCCGCGGCGGCTGCGCGACGAGCGCGGCGGCGCGGCGGGTTCCGGCGTGGCGGCATGGCCGGCGGTCTCGATGACATCGGCCGCAACGGGCTCGTCCGCCTGCAACGGCTCCGGCGCAGGCACCGGTTCGCCGATCTCGAGCTGCGTCTGTTCGGCCGCTACGGCGGACGTGGTGGAAACCGCTGCCTGTGCCGGGGCGGCGTGGCCACGGCCGCGTCCGCCTTGCGTGTCGTGGCTGCCCTGCCCCTGGCCGCCTTGGCCGCCCTGGCCGCCCTGGCCGCCCTGGCCACCTTGACCTCGTTGCTCGCCCTGGCTGCGCTGCTCGCCGTGCCCACCCTGGCCGCGCTGATCACCCGCATGCCCCTGCCGCTCGCCACCGCGTTGTTCCGCAGGGCGCTGCTCGCCGCGGCGCTTGAGCCGGACCCAGATGGTCTTGTTGTTGCCGCCGTTGCGGGTCTCGACCTCGAACAGGCCGGTCGCGGCTACCAGCTCCGACAGCTTGCCGTAGCCGTAGTTGCGCGAATCGAATTCGGGCGCCTGCTTGGCGATGTGGGTGCCCATGCTGCCGAGCGTGGTCCAGCCTTCCTCGTCCGAGACCGCCTGCGCGGCCGATTGCAGCAGCCGTACGAGGCGCGTGTCCTGCCGCAGCTCGCCGCCGCTGCGGCGGCGAGCAGGCGCGGCGGCCTCGTCCGCTTCGTCGGCACCGACGTCGCCGCGCAGCAGGTCCGAGTAGATGAACTTGTCGCAGGCGGTGACGAAGGGCTTGGGCGTCTTGCGCTCGCCGAAGCCGTAGACCGTCAGGCCCTGCTCGCGGATGCGCGAGGCCAGCCGCGTGAAATCGCTGTCGCTGGAGACGATGCAGAAGCCGTCGAAACGGCCGGTGTACAGCAGGTCCATCGCGTCGATGATCATCGCGCTGTCGGTGGCGTTCTTGCCGACCGTGTAGCGGAACTGCTGGATCGGCTGGATCGAATGCGACAGCAGGCATTCCTTCCAGCCCGACAGATTGGGCTTGGTCCAGTCGCCGTAGATGCGCTTGACGGCGGCCACGCCGTACTTGGCCACTTCGGCCAGCAGGCCTTCGACGATGCCCGGTCCGGCATTGTCGGCGTCGATCAGAACGGCCAGGGTCGCGGTGCCCTGGCGAGGATTTGGATTCATCGGTTTGTCCTGGGGGAGCGGTCGCTCCAGCAGTGGGAGGTTGCACCACCGCGGCGGGGGGCATCCGGCGGACGCCGCCCGCTGCCGGGCTTGGATGCAGTGCAGTGTACACGCCGGGGCTTGTCCATTCGGGAAATCGCCGAGCCGGAAGGGGCTTGGGATGCTGCGCCGCAGGGTGCCGTGTCAACGTCGCCGGTGCTACCATGCCGGGCAGAGACACGGTCGCCAACGCCTTCACAAGAGGCCTGCCGCGGCTGCCCACCACTGAAGTGTGTCGGCGATCCCGACAACATGCCCGAAGAGGAGCACCCATGAATGCCCCCCTGACCGCCCCGGTCAGCGACGCCATCCGTCGCGCGCTCGCCAACGTTACCCTCGACGACAAATACACGCTCGAACGCGGCCGCATCTACATCAGCGGCACGCAGGCGCTGGTCCGCCTGCCGATGCTGCAGCAGGAACGCGATCGCGCCGCCGGCCTCAATACCGCCGGCTTCATCTCGGGCTATCGCGGCTCGCCGCTCGGTGCGCTGGACCAGGCGCTGTGGAAGGCCAAGTCGCACCTGGCCGGCCACAACATCGTGTTCCAGCCGGGCCTGAACGAGGACCTGGCCGCGACCGCGGTGTGGGGCTCGCAGCAGGTCAACATGTACCCGGGCGCGCAGTACGACGGCGTGTTCGGCATGTGGTACGGCAAGGGGCCGGGCGTGGACCGCACCGGCGACGTCTTCAAGCACGCGAACTCGGCCGGCTCGTCGAAGCACGGCGGCGTGCTGGTACTGGCCGGCGACGACCACTCGGCCAAGTCCTCGACGCTGGCGCACCAGTCCGAACACATCTTCAAGGCCTGCGGGCTGCCGGTGCTGTTCCCGGCCAACGTGCAGGAATATCTCGACTACGGGCTGCATGGCTGGGCCATGAGCCGCTATTCGGGGCTGTGGGTCGCGATGAAGTGCGTCACCGACGTGGTCGAATCGTCGGCCTCGGTCGAGCTCGACCCGCATCGCGTGCAGATCGCGCTGCCGCAGGACTTCGCGATGCCGCCGGGCGGCCTCAACATCCGCTGGCCCGATCCGCCGCTGGAACAGGAAGCGCGGCTGCTCGACTACAAGTGGTACGCGGCGCTGGCCTATGTGCGGGCCAACCGCATCGACCGCATCGAAATCGATTCGCCGCATGCGCGCTTCGGCATCATGACCGGCGGCAAGGCCTACCTCGACACGCGCCAGGCGCTGACCGACCTGGGCCTGGACAAGGAGACCTGCGAGCGCATCGGCATCCGGCTGTACAAGGTCGGCTGCGTCTGGCCGCTGGAAGCGCAGGGCGCGCGCGCGTTCGCGCAAGGGCTGCAGGAAATCCTGGTGGTCGAGGAAAAGCGCCAGATCATGGAGTACGCGCTGAAGGAAGAGCTGTACAACTGGCGCGACGACGTGCGGCCCAAGGTCTACGGCAAGTTCGACGAGAAGGACAATGCCGGCGGCGAGTGGTCGATCCCGCAGAGCAACTGGCTGCTGCCGGCGCATTACGAGCTGTCGCCGGCGATCATCGCCAAGGCGATCGCCACGCGCCTGGACAAGTTCGATCTGCCCAGCGACGTGCGCGCGCGCATCGCCGCCCGCATCGCGGTGATCGAGGCCAAGGAGCGCGCGCTGGCCACGCCGCGCGTCGCGGCCGAGCGCAAGCCATGGTTCTGCTCGGGCTGCCCGCACAACACCTCGACCAACGTGCCCGAGGGCTCTCGGGCGCTGGCCGGCATTGGCTGCCACTACATGACGGTCTGGATGGACCGCAGCACCAGCACCTTCAGCCAGATGGGCGGCGAGGGCGTGGCCTGGATCGGCCAGGCGCCGTTCGCCGGCGACAAGCACGTGTTCGCCAACCTCGGCGACGGCACCTACTTCCATTCCGGCCTGCTGGCGATCCGCGCGTCGATCGCGGCCGGCGTCAATATCACCTACAAGATCCTGTACAACGACGCGGTCGCGATGACCGGCGGCCAGCCGGTCGACGGCCAACTGTCGGTGCAGGACATCGCCTTCCAGGTCGCGGCCGAGGGCGCGAAGCGGATCGACATCGTCACCGACGAGCCGGAGAAGTACAGCGCCGCGATCAAGCTGCCGCCGGGCGTGACGATCCACCATCGCAACGATCTGGACCGCGTCCAGCGCGAGCTGCGCGAGGTACCGGGCTGCACCATCCTGATCTACGACCAGACCTGCGCGACCGAGAAGCGCCGCCGCCGCAAGCGCGGCAGCTTCCCCGACCCGGCCCGCCGCGTGTTCATCAACGACACCGTCTGCGAGGGCTGCGGCGACTGCTCGGTCAAGTCGAACTGCCTGTCGGTCGAGCCGCTGGAAACGGAGCTCGGCACCAAGCGCAAGATCAACCAGTCGTCCTGCAACAAGGACTTCTCCTGCCTGAACGGCTTCTGCCCCAGCTTCGTGACGGCGGAGGGCGCGCAGCTGCGCAAGCCCGAGGCGCACGGCGTGTCGATGGCCAACCTGCCGCCGCTGCCCCAGCCGGCGCTGCCCGCGCTGGAGAAGCCGTACGGCGTGCTGGTGACCGGCGTCGGCGGCACCGGTGTCGTGACGCTCGGCGGCCTGCTCGGCATGGCCGCGCACCTGGAACAGAAGGGCGTCACGGTGCTTGACATGGCGGGCCTCGCGCAGAAGGGCGGCGCGGTGCTGTCGCACGTGCAGATCGCCGCGCGGCCCGAGGACATCCACGCCACCCGCATCGCGATGGGCGAGGCGGACCTGGTGATCGGCTGCGATGCGATCGTGTCGGCCACCGACGAGGTGCTATCGAAGGCCCAGGCCGGACGCACGCGCGCGATCGTCAATACCGCGCAAACCCCGACCGCCGAGTTCATCCGCAATCCGAAGTGGCAGTTCCCCGGTCTGTCTGCCGAGCAGGACGTGCGCAACGCGGTCGGCGAGCAATGCGACTTCGTCAATGCCAGCGCGCTGGCGGTGGCGCTGCTCGGCGACGCGATCTACACCAATCCGCTGGTGCTCGGCTATGCCTGGCAGAAGGGCTGGGTGCCGCTGTCGCTGGACGCGATGGTGCGCGCGATCGAACTGAACGGCGTGTCTGTCGACAAGAACAAGGCCGCGTTCGAATGGGGCCGCCACATGGCGCATGACCCGGAACATGTGCTGTCGCTGACCGGCGAACTGAAGCGCACCGCCGAGGGCGCCGACGTGGTCAAGCTGCCGACGTCGTCGGGCGCGCTGCTGGAGAAGCTGATCGCCCATCGTGCTGAGCACCTGACCGCCTACCAGGACGCCGCCTATGCGCAGACCTATCGCGACGCGGTCAACCGCGTGCGCGCGGCCGAGAGCGCGCTGGTGGGTGCAGGCAAGCCGCTGCCGCTGACCGAGGCGGTCGCGCGCAACCTGGCCAAGCTGATGGCGTACAAGGACGAGTATGAGGTCGCGCGGCTCTATACCGATCCGGTCTTCCTCGAGAAGCTGCGCAACCAGTTCGAGGGCGAGCCGGGCCGCGACTACCAGCTGAACTTCTGGCTGGCGCCGCCGATGATCGCCAGGCATGACGACCAGGGCCGGCTGATCAAGCGCCGCTTCGGCCCGTCGACGATGACGATCTTCAAGCTGCTGGCCAGGCTCAAGGGCCTGCGCGGCGGTCCGCTGGACGTGTTCGGCAAGACCGAGGAGCGCCGCACCGAGCGCGCGCTGATCGGCGAATACCGGGCGCTGCTCGACGAGCTGGTGGCGGGGCTGAACGCCGCCAACCACGGCACCGCGGTCGCACTGGCCAGCCTGCCCGACGACATCCGCGGCTTCGGCCACGTCAAGGCCAACAACCTGAAGGCAGCGCGCTCGCGCTGGCAGACGCTGATGGCGCAGTTCAGGAATCCGGCGCAGGGGCAGCAGGCGGCTTGAGTGCGCCTTCGCCCCTGCGGGCCAGCTCCCCTCTCCCACTTGTGGGAGAGGGGTTGGGGGAGAGGGCCGGGCGGCAGCTTGACGATGCTGCCTGCCATGCCCGACCGCCCTTGCCCTCTCCCCCGCCCCTCTCCCGCCGTGCGGGAGAGGGGAGAAAACCGACGGGAAATGGCAGTCGCTGCCCTACTCCACCTGCGCCAGCTTGTCCTCGCCCTTCTTCACATACATCGAGTTCTTCGGCTGCGCGAACACGCGCCGCACCATCGGCTCGAAGAACGACAGCGGCAGCGTGTCGTAGTCGGTCATGAAGGCCGCCGCATCGTACTTCGCGCAGAACTCCGCGGTGCGCTCGAACAGCTCGGGCTGGCCGCGGAATTGCTCGCGCAGGTTGCGGTCCAGGCCGAGGTGGTGGAAGAAGTAGTAGCCCTGGAACACGCCGTGCTTTTCCACCATCCACAGGTTCTCGGCGCTGACGAAGGGCTTGAGGATCGCCGCGGCGATGTCCGGATGGTTGTAGCTGCCCAGCGTGTCGCCGATGTCGTGCAGCAGCGCGCAGACCACGTATTCCTCGTCGCGGCCGTCGCGATGGGCCAGCGTGGCGGTCTGCAGGCAGTGGGTCAGCCGGTCGATCGGGAAGCCGCCGCAGTCGCCTTCCAGCAGCCGCAGATGGGCCAGCACGCGGTCCGGCAGCGCGGCGGCATAGGGCATGAACTCGGCCGAGATCGCGGCCCAGTCTTCGCGGGTGCCCTGCTCCATATGGCTGAATTGCGCGCGCGGCGCCTGGTGGGATTCGCTCATCGTGGTCTCCTGGTGGGGTCGGCGCTGATGCGCTCTTGGGGATTCCGGCATTGTGACACCGCTTGATGCCGCTACACTGTCGGGATACCGACAATCGCCGCCACCAGCCCGAACCCACCGGCTGGCGCCCACCCGCTGAAGCGACCCGCGGCACCTTCCACAGAATCGAGGAGAACACCATGCCATACCAGGGCAGCTGCCATTGCGGCCGCATCGCATTCGAGGTCGAAGGCGAGATTGACGCCGTGCTGTCGTGCAATTGTTCGATCTGCCAGCGTCGCGGCCATCTGCTGTGGTTCGTGCCGCGCGAGCGCCTGCACCTGAAGACGCCCGAGTCGGATTACTCGACCTATCGCTTCCACACGATGAAGATCGCCCACCATTTCTGCCCGGTGTGCGGCTGCGGCCCGTTCGGCGAAGCCATCGACCCGAAGGGCAACCCGACGGCGGCGGTCAATGCGCGCTGCCTCGAGGGAATCGACCTGGACAAGCTGAAGGTCATCCCGTTCGATGGGCGACGCCTGTAGTGTCCCCTGTACCGCCTCCGCCATGACGCCATGCTGACGATCCGGGGCATCGATCATCTGGTGCTGCGCAGCGCCGACGTGCCGGCGCTGCTGCGCTTCTACATCGACGTGCTGGGCTGCACGCTGGAGCGCGAGCAGCCGAAGCTGGGGCTGACGCAGTTGCGTGCCGGCGCCAGCCTGATCGACCTGGTCACGCTGGACGGTCCGCTCGGCAAGGCCGGTGGCGCGGGACCCGGCCCCGAGGGCCGCAACCTGGACCACTTCTGCCTGCGCGTCGAGCCCTTCGATGCGCAGGCCATCACTGCCCATCTGCGCGCGCACGGTGTCGAAGCGGGACCGGTCGAATCGCGCTACGGGGCCGAGGGCACGGGACCGTCGATCTATCTGCGCGACCCCGACGGCAATGTGGTCGAGCTGAAGGGACCGCCCGACACCACGGCATAGCGCGCGAAGGCGCAGAGGCGGGACTGCGCGATGCCGCCGCGCAACGCCCCGCGCACGCGGCGGCGGAGCGCCGCTACAATCGGGTTTCCCCCTAACATGCGCCGCCGGCATCGCATCGGTGGCCACGGCGCCGGCCTCCCCGGCGCATGCCATGACGACACCCGACCTCTCCTCCGGCCCGCGCCCGGACACCGCCGGCTCCGCCCCCGCTGCGGCGAGCGCCGCCGACCCCACGGAACCCACCGAACCACAGCCCCACCCCGCCCCCAGGTCGGAACCACCCCGACATCTGGCCTGGGTGCTCGGCCTGACCGAGACCATTTCGTGGGGCACGCTGTACTTCACCTTCACGGTCTTCATCGAACCGATGAGCCAATCGCTCGGCTACGGCAAGCCGTTCCTGGCGGGCGGCTATTCGCTGGGGCTGCTGGTGTGGGCGCTGTGCTCGTTCGCGGTCGGCCGGCTGCTCGACCGCGCACCGGCCCGCTGGGTCATGGGTACCGGTTCGGTGCTGGCCGGACTGGGACTGCTGCTGTGGGCGTGGTCGCCGAACCCGACGCTATTCCTGCTGATGTGGGTGCCGCTCGGCCTGGCGATGGCCACCACGCTGTACGAGCCGGCCTTCGTCGTGCTGCGCCAGGCCTACGGCGACGGCTACCAGAAGTCGATCGTCATCGTCACGCTGGTGGCGGGCTTCGCCAGCACCATCTTCATTCCGCTGGCGCAATGGCTGGTGTTGCATATCGGCTGGCGCGGCACGCTGCTGATCTTCGCCGCGCTGAACCTGCTGGTCTGCGCGCCGCTGCATGCCAGGTTGCGCTTCAAGCCGCATCCGACCTATGCCAGCGTGCAGCCGGTCGCGCCGCTGGGCGCCGGCTCGCCCGGCATCGCCACGCTGGCGCTGCGCGATCCGGTGTTCTGGTCGGTGGTGCTGGCCTTCACCGCGCTGGCGGTGGTGGCTTCGCTGCTGGGCGCGCACCTGATCCCGATGCTCAACGAGAAGGGCCTGCCGGTCGGCGAGCAGCTGATGGTGGCGGCGCTGATCGGGCCGGCACAGGTGATCGGCCGGCTGGCGATGGCACGCATGCCATCGCGGCAGCCGGTGCGGATCGCGATGCCGGTCTATCTGGTGATGTGCCTGGGCCTGCTGACGCTGGCGCTGGGCCACGGCAGATGGCTGATGCTCGCCGCGGTGCTGTACGGCTGCGCCAACGGCATCAACACGATGCTGCGCGCGATGGCGATGCCCGAGCTGATCTCGCGGCACCACTATGCGACGCTGAACGGGCTGATGATGACGCCGGTGCTGCTGATGCAGGCGATCGCCCCGTGGCTCGGCGCGCTGATGTGGAGCGCGGCCGGCGGCTATTGGCTGATGCTGTGGGTGATGGTGTTGCTGGGGCTGGCGGCGCTGGGCGCGTTCGCCTATGCGCTGCGCCGGCGCGGCATGCTGGGGGCGCCGCCGGCGGGCGCGTAGCCGGCCCCCTGAGGACTCACGTCGCGGTCGACGCGCCCATGCCTTCGAAGACGAAGGTATCCATTGCCAGCACGCCGTAGGTCACCGCATCGGTGGCACGCTCCACCTTGGCGCCCTTGGTGACGTTGGCCGCCTGGGCCGCCTCGGCCGCCTTGGCGGGCGCGGGCGCGCCGGCGGCCCCTGCGGCGGGCCCGAGCGCGGCGCCCAGCGCGACGAAGAACGGCAGCAGATGCTCGTCGGTCGGATGAGCCCGGCGCGCATGCGGCGCCTCGCTGCGGTAGCGCGAGATGCGCGCGGTATCGCCGGTGCGCAGCGCTTCGTCCAGCGCCTGGACCATCCAGCCGCGAAACGCCTCGACATAGGGCTCGGCGTCGACACCATGCTGGCTGGGCCGTTCCTCGCGAAACACTTCCCTCAGGTTATGCGTGAAGCTGCCGGAGCCGACCACCAGCACGCCCTCGTCCCGCAGCGGCGCCAGCGCGCGGCCGATCTCGATCTGCACGGCCGGGTCCAGATAGGGGTTCAACGCCAGCTGCACCACCGGCAGGTCGGCTTTCGGGAAGAAATACCGCATCGGCAGCCAGGCGCCGTGATCGAGCGGCCGCGCTTCGTCCAGCGCGACGAAGCCCGCGCCCGGGATGCCGGCGGCCTCGATCAGCGCCTTGACGCGCCCCGCCAGCGCGGGAGAACCGGGCGCGTCGTAGCGCAGCGCATAGAGCTCCGGCGGGAAGCCGCCGAAGTCATGCCATGCCTGCTGCCGCTCGGCGGTGGTCACGGCCAGCGTGCTGTAGATCCAGTGCGCCGAGATCACCAGCACCGCGCGCGGCTGCTCGGCGCGCAGCCGCTCGCCCAGCGCATCGAACGCCGGGCCGACCGGCCCGGGTTCGATCGCCAGCATCGGCGAACCGTGGGAGACATAGAGCGCGGGCAGCATGGGGAGTCCTTTGGCATCGTGTGTTCATGGAATACGAGCCAAGTTTGACAAATCCCCACCGCCCGGGCGTGAAGCGTTGCGGACGGGTCGGTCAAATATTTTGAAATTCAGCGTTGCGGCGTTGTCCCCTGCCAGCGGGGGCGAAGTGGCACTAACATGGCGGCTTGCCTGCCGGGTCGCCGGCCCCGGCTGATCAAAGCCCGCGAGACAACCCAGACTACCGAGACGACGGAGAGACAATGACCACCATGCCCGCCACCACCAGACCGAAGCAGGCCGGACCGGCGCCCGTCACGCCGCTGCCCCGCTGCGGCTGGTGCGGCACGCTCGAGGACTATTGCCACTACCACGACAACGAGTGGGGGTATCCGGTCGACGACGACCGCCGGCTGTTCGAGAAGCTGTGCCTCGAGGGCTTCCAGGCGGGCCTGAGCTGGCTGACGATCCTGCGCAAGCGCGAGGCCTTCCGCAAGGCGTTCGCCAACTTCGACGTCGAGAAGGTGGCGCGCTTCGGCGAGCGCGACATCGAGCGGCTGCTCGGCGATGCCGGCATCGTGCGCCACCGCGGCAAGATCGAGGCGGCGATCAACAACGCCCAGCGCGCGCTCGAACTGCTCGAGACCGAATCGTCGCTGGCCGCCTATCTGTGGCGCTACGAGCCGGATCCGAAGAGCCGGCCGGCCGTGCTGACGCCCGAGGTGCTGCGCACGATGACGACCTGCCCCGAGGCGACCGCGCTGTCCAGGGACCTGAAGAAACGTGGCTGGCGCTTCGTCGGCCCCACCACGATGTATGCGCTGATGCAGGCGATGGGGATGGTCAACGACCACCAGCAGGGTTGCTGGGCGCGCGAGGAAGCGCAGCGTAAGCGGGCAGCCTTCCAGGTGCCGCGTTAACCGACCGCCGCCGTGGCCGTATCCGGGGCTGCTGCGGCTACGCGCGTAACGTCGGTAACGTGCATCACCTGCATAACGTGCGTAAACGCACGTCCAGCCTCCGCCCTGCGCAACGGTGCTCCATGGTCTTTAAAGATTGTTTACGTATACATAGATAGTAGTAGTAGGTAAACGGCGCCCTCGGCAGTGGATAAGGGCGCCGCGCCCTTGTGGCACAAGCTCTGGCAGGCTGGACAACTCTCAGGGAAAACCCCGACGTATACGGGATAACCCGACACCCCCGCGGAAACGGGTTCGGGACGCGCCGGACTTGTCCGTCCGCCGTCCACAGGCGCCTCACAGTCTTCCCAGCGCTTGTCCCTTGTGCGGCGCACAGGACGGGCACAGGGTTGTCCCCGGAGTTATCCCCAAGGGCGCCATTGCCAACCCTGCAGCGTTCAGTGCGAACTCGGCCGCAACGCCCGCCGGCCCCGCTGCACCAGCATCACGCCGGCCAGCACGATGGCACCGGCGATCACGCCGCCGACCAGATTGATCAGCAGCGGTCCCAGCCAGGACAGGAAGGGTCCGACGCCAGGAATCGCGCCCAGCCATTGCGCGGCGCTCTCTTCCAGATGGTGCGCCCACGGCAGCCCGTGGACCAGGATGCCGCCCCCGACCAGGAACATCGCGACGGTACCGGCGACCGACAGCGTCTTCATCAGCATCGGCGCCAGCCGCAGCAGGCCGTCGCCGACGCGGCGCGCGAAGCCATTGCCGCGCTCGCTCAGATAGAGGCCGGCGTCATCGAGCTTGACGATGCCGGCCACCAGCCCGTAGACGCCGACCGTCATCAGCAGGGCGATTGCGGTCAGCACCGCCAGCCGGGTGCCGAACGGCGCGTTGGCCACCGTGCCCAGCGAGATCACGATGATCTCGGCCGACAGGATGAAGTCGGTGCGGACCGCCCCCTTGATCTTTTCCTTTTCCAGCGCGACCAGGTCGACCGCGGGATTGGACGCCGCCTGCCGCAGCGCCGCGCGCTCGACCGCCTCCCTGGCGCGCTCGGTCGGCTCGGCGTGGCCGGGCAGGAAGCGATGGGCGAGCTTCTCGAAGCCCTCGTAGCAGAGGAAGGCGCCGCCGATCATCAGCAGTGGCGTGACCGCCCAGGGCGCGAAGGCGCTGATGGCCAGCGCCGCCGGCACCAGGATCACCTTGTTGCGCAGCGAACCGAGCGCCACCGCCCAGACCACCGGCAGCTCGCGCTCGGCCTTCAGGCCGGTCACCTGTTGCGCGTTCAGCGCGAGGTCATCGCCAAGCACGCCCGCGGTCTTGCGCGCGGCGACCTTGCTCATCGTGGCGACGTCGTCGAGGATCGTCGAAATATCGTCGAGCAGCGCGAGCAAGCTGGCACCGGCCATCTCAGCGGCCTCCCTGCGGCGGCTGGCCTGCAACGGTACGGCGATCGAAACTCGGCATGGTTCTGGCTCCTGTGGGGATGGACGATCGGCAAGGCGCGGCGGGCCGCGGGTGGCGCCGCCATCGCGTCATACTGCCATAGCCGCTTGCGCTTCCAGCATGGCCGGCATGTCGGATTTTGTCTGATTTTTTTACGTCACTCGGGCCGGTAGCATGGGGCGTCATGCGCAGGCACCGGGCGGCTTTTGCGCCGGGGCCCCCGCCTCCTTCCCATTCCACCCGGTCGCCCATGCCCCAAACCCTTGCGCGCAGCGATCTGCTGCGTACGCTCGTCATTCCCGTGCTGCTCGCCGCGCTGCTGTTCGCGGACCTGCTGACGCCGCTCGGCGTCGCCGAATGGATCTTCTATCTACTGCCGATCTGCCTGTGCGTGTTCGTCGACCGGCCGATGATGCCGCTATGGACGGCCGCCGCGGCGACCCTGCTGATGGCGGCCGGCTATATCTTCTCGCCGGAAGGCGGCGATCCGACCATCGGCCTGATCAACCGTCTGTGCGGCGCCGTGGTGATGTGGTTCCTGGCCGCGGCGATCTATCGCTACGTCGCCAGCCAGGTGCAGATGCGGCGCTTCGTCTGGCTGCAGGAAGGCCAGGTCCGCGTGGTCCAGCAGACCCGCGGGCTCGATACCCCAGCAGAGGTCGGCACCGCGCTGCTGCGCGCGCTGGTGCCGCTGGCACAGGCCCAGGCCGGCGTGGTGTACGGACTCGAGAACGGCGGCCTGAAGCGGCTGGCGGGTTGGGCGGCGCCGGCCGACACGCCCGAGAGCCTGGCGCTCGGCGAGACGCTGGCCGGGCAGGCCGCCAGCGAGAACCGGCCGCTGCTGGCGCGCGGCCTGTCTACGCACTATCTGCGCATCGCTTCGGCGCTGGGGCGCGACGTGCCGCAGGCGGTCGTGGCCGCGCCGCTGACCTCGGACGGCCATGTGGTCGGCGTGGTGGAGCTGGCCTTCGCCAGCGCGCAGCCGAAGCTGGACGATACCGTCGAACTGATCGGCCGCATTGCCGAGGCGGCCGGCGTGGCGCTGACCGCCTCGGCGTATCGCGCGCGGCTGGAGACGCTGCTGGCGCAGACCCAGCGCCAGGCCGAGGAACTGCAGGTCCAGCAGGAAGAACTGCGCGTCTCCAACGAGGAACTGGAAGAGCGCGGCCGCGCGCTGATGGAATCGCAGGCGCGGCTGGAGACGCAGCAGGCCGAGCTCGAGCAGAGCAACGTCCAGCTCGAGGAGCACACCCAGCTGCTGGAGGCACAGAAGCGCGACCTGCTGCAGTACCAGGCCGAGCTCGCCGCCGGCGCGCGGGCGCTGGAGCGCGCCAACCAGTACAAGTCCGAGTTCCTGGCCAACATGTCGCACGAACTGCGGACGCCGCTGAACAGCGCGCTGATCCTGGCCAAGCTGCTGCAGGACAACAAGGAAGGCAACATGACGCCGGAGCAGGTGCGCTATGCCGCCACCATCCATTCGGCCAATACCGACCTGCTCAACCTGATCAACGACATCCTCGACCTGTCCAAGATCGAGGCCGGCCATCTGACCGTGCAGCCCGAACCGGTCGATATCGAGGCGGTGGTCGGCGGACTCGCGCAAGGCTTCGCGCCGATCGCCGCGCAGAAGTCGGTGCAGTTCCGCATCGAACGCGCGCCCGGCCTGCCGGCGACGCTGGTGACCGACAGCGTGCGGCTGCAGCAGATCCTGCGCAACCTGCTGTCCAACGCGTTCAAGTTCACCGAGCGCGGCGAGGTGGCGCTGTCGGTCACGCGCGATGGCGAGGACGGGGTGCGCTTCGCGGTGCGCGATACCGGCATCGGCATTGCGCGCGACAAGCAGGCCATCATCTTCGAGGCCTTCCAGCAGGCCGACGGCACCACCAGCCGGCGCTATGGCGGCACCGGCCTCGGGCTATCGATCTCGCGACAGCTGGCGCAACTGCTCAACGGCACGCTGACGGTCGACAGCGTGCCGGGCTCGGGCAGCACCTTCACGCTGACGTTGCCGCTCGAATTCGTCGGCCCCGCCGCGCCTGCGGCGGCGGTGTCGTCGGTGCCGCCGGCCCCGGCCGCGGTGCTCGAAGCGGCGGCGCAGGTCGCGGCCGACGGTGGCATCGACGTGACCGAGGCGCTCAGCTCGCCGCAGCCGGCGCCGGTCCCTGACGCGGTCGCCGACCATGCCGCGCCCGCCCACGCCACCGGCGGCGCCAGACAGCCGCAGACCGCGCCCACCGCGCCGCCGATCACGATCAGCGCGCCGCCGCTGCATACGATGCTGGGCCCGGCGCCGATCGACGACGACCGTGACCGGCGCTCGCGCGGCAACCGCCTGATCCTGGCGATCGAGGACGACGTCGCGTTCGCGCAGATCCTCTACGACCTGGCCCACGAACTGGACTTCGACTGCCTGCACGCGACCACCGCCCAGCAGGGTCTGGAGCTGGCCCGCGAATACCAGCCCTGCGGCATCCTGCTCGATGTCGCGCTGCCCGACCATTCGGGACTGACGCTGCTGGACTGGCTCAAGCGCGACCCGGCGACGCGCCATATCCCGACCCATCTGGTGTCGATCAGCGACCATGCCGAGGCCGCGCTGCATCGCGGCGCGATCGGCTACACGCTCAAGCCGAGCGGCCGCGACGATCTCGCCAGCGTGATCCGCGAGCTGGAGGCGCGCATGGCGCGCGGCGGCATGCGCACGGTGCTGGTGGTCGAGGACGACGCGACGCTGCGCGACAGCATCCGCGCGCTGCTGCAATCGGCCGATATCGACATCGTCACCGCCGACACCGTGTCGGCGGCGCTGGCGCGGCTGTCGGAACGCCGCTTCGATTGCGTGGTGATGGACCTGGCGCTGCCGGACGGCTCGGGCCACGACCTGCTCGAGCAGATGGCGGCCGATTCCTCGTATTCGATGCCACCGGTGATCGTCTACACCGGCCGGCAGCTGTCGGCCGAGGACGAGCAGCAGCTGCGCCGCCATTCCAAGTCGATCATCATCAAGGGCGCGCGTTCGCCCGAGCGGCTGCTCGACGAGGTCACGCTGTTCCTGCACAGCGTGGAATCGGCGCTGCCGCCCGAACACCAGCGCATGCTGCGCGCGGTGCGCAGCCGCGACGATGCCTTCGAGGGCCGCAGGCTGCTGCTGGTGGAGGACGACGCGCGCAATATCTTCGCGCTGTCCAAGGTCATCGAACCGCTCGGCGCGCAGGTCGAGATCGCGCGCAACGGCCGCCAGGCCCTTGAAATCCTCGATGGCCGCGACGATATCGACCTGGTGCTGATGGACATCATGATGCCGGAGATGGACGGGCTGACCGCGATGCGGCACATCCGCCAGGATGGCCGCCATGCGCGGCTGCCGATCATCGCGCTGACCGCCAAGGCGATGTCGTCCGACCGCGAGGCGTGCCTGCTGGCCGGCGCCAACGACTACATCGCCAAGCCGATCGATATCGACAAGCTGCTTTCGCTGTGCCGGGTATGGCTGCACGCACGCTGACCCCTCCCCCCGCGCCGTCGTCCGCGCCGTCGTCCACGCGTTCGTCCGCGCCTTTGTCCGGATCGGCGCCGGCCGACGATGCCTTCGCGGCCGTGCCCGCCGACGACTTCGACATCGAGCTCGAACTGCTGCTCGAGGGGATCTTCCGCAAGTACCAGCACGATTTCCGCGGCTATTCGCGCGCCTCGCTGCGCCGCCGGCTGTCGCAGGCGCTGCGCGACCTGAAGCTCGACACGCTGTCGCAGCTGCAGGACCGCATGCTGCGCGATCCGGCGCTGTTCGGCCGGCTGTTCCAGTACCTGACGGTGCAGGTCAGCGAGATGTTCCGCGACCCGTCGTACTTCCGCGCGATCCGCGAGCAGGTGGCGCCGGTGCTCAAGACCTACCCGTCGATCACGGTATGGGTGGCCGGCTGCAGCAGCGGCGAGGAACTGTGGTCGCTGGCGATCCTGTTCGCCGAAGAGGGCCTGCACGAGCGCACCACGTTCTATGCAACCGACATCAATCCGGCGGCGCTGGCCGAGGCGCGCGCCGGGGTCTACGACGCCGGGCGGCTGCGGGGCTTCGGCCGCAATTACCTGGCCGCGGGCGGCCGGCATTCGCTGGGGGACTACTATCACGCCGCCTATGGCAAGGCGAAGTTCGACGCCGGCCTGGTTTCGCGCGCGGTGTTCGCCGACCACAGCCTGGCGACCGACAGCGTGTTCCAGGAAGCGCAGCTGATCTCGTGCCGCAACGTGCTGATCTACTTCGACCGCACGCTGCAGGACCGCGCGCTCGGGCTGTTCCGCGACGCGCTGGTGCGCCACGGCTTTCTGGGCCTGGGCAGCAAGGAGACGTTGCAGTTCAGCGCGCACGCCGAGGCCTTCGAGGCCGTGGTGCCTTCGGACCGGCTGTACCGCAAACGATGAGCGCCGCATGAACGACGCACCGTACGCGCCGCGCGCGGACCTGAATCCATCGCCCGAGGCCGTCGTCATCGGCGGATCGGCCGGCGGCATCGAGGCGCTGAACGTGCTGCTGCCGATGCTGCCCGCGGCCTTTCGTCCGGCGCTGATCGTGGTGCTGCATCTGCGGCCCGATACGCCGAGCCTGCTGCCGCAGCTGTTCTCGCTGCGCTGCGCGCTGCCGGTATGCGAGGCCGAGGACAAGATGCCGGTGCGGCACGGCCATCTGTACCTGGCCCCGCCCGACTACCACCTGCTGGTCGAACGCGACGGCGGGCACGGCGGCGGGCCGGCACGGGGTGTACGGCTCGCGCTGTCGGTCGATCCGCCCGAGCGCTTCTCGCGTCCGTCGATCGACGTGCTGTTCGATTCCGCCGCGCACGCCTGGCGCGAGGCGCTGCTCGGCATCCTGCTCAGCGGCGCCAACGATGACGGCGCACGCGGGCTCGAGACCATCCGCCACTGCGGCGGACGAACCTGGGTGCAGGCCCCGGATACCGCGTCGGCCGAGACGATGCCGGCGGAGGCGATCGCGCGCGGCGCGGTCGACGAGGTGCTGACCCTGGAAGCGATCGGCAGCCGGCTTCGGCTTGCCGTCCACTGAACCTTGCCATGTCCGATCCCATCAAGATCCTGACCGTCGACGACATCGCCAGCAATCTGACCGCGCTGGACGCCGTGCTGGCGCGGCCCGATGTCGAACTGGTGCACGCCAACTCGGGCCCGCAGGCGCTGGACCTGCTGCTGGAGCACGAGTTTGGCCTGGCCATTCTCGACGTGCACATGCCGGGCATGGACGGCTTCGAGCTGGCCGAGCTGATGCGCGGCAGCACCCGGACCAACCATATCCCGATCCTGTTCCTGACCGCGGCCGGCTACGACAGCCAGCGCACCTTCAAGGGCTATGCGACCGGCGCCGTCGACTTCCTCTACAAGCCGCTCGACGCCAACATCCTGGCCGCCAAAGTCGACGTGTTCGTGCAGCTGGCGCGGCAGAAGCAGCAGCTCGCCGAGCAGCTGGCCACCACGCAGCGGCTGCTGAAGGCCAACGAGATGCTGATGGCGGTGCTAGCGCACGACCTGCGCACGCCGCTGTCGGCGATCCTGGCCTCGACCTCCTTCCTGGAGCGCTTCTGCCACGACGACAGGACCGCGCCGGCGGTCGAGCGCATCCGCCGCAGCGGCACGCGCATGGTGCGGATGGTCGATCAGCTGCTCGATGTCGCGCGGCTGCATGGCGGCCGCATGCAGCCGGCGCTGCAGCGCGAGGACCTGCATGCGCTGTGCGCGGCGATCGTCGACGAACACGAGAGCCGGCACGGCAAGGGCCGGCTGCTGCTGGAACGCATCGGCGACACGGTCGCGACGGTGGACCCGGGTCTGCTGTCGCAGGTGCTGGCCAATCTGATCGGCAACGCGCTGCAGCATGGCGACACCGCGGTGCCGGTGCGCGTGCGGATCGAAGGCGGGGACGCGCGCGTGACCGTGGCGGTCAGCAACGGCGGCACCATCCCGGCCGATCTGCTGCCGCATCTGTTCGACGCGTTCCGCTCGGGGCGCTCCGCGACGGAATCGGAGGGGCTCGGGTTGGGCCTGCATATCGCGCGCGAGCTGGCGATGTTGCATGGCGGCGATATCGAGGTGGTGTCGCGCGAGGGGGCAGGGACGACCTTCACGGTGTGGGTGCCGCGGCAGGGTTCTGCGTAGCCGTTCCTTTTTCCCCGGCGCCGGTCATTCGGCTTTCGTCATTCGGCTCGCAGCACGCGCGCCATCTGCTGCGCGGCCTCCTGCAGCACCGGCACCGCGCGCAACAGCCCTTCCAGCGGCACGCGCGCGGTCGGCGCGTGGCAGGCGATCGCGGCCAGCACCGGACGAGCAGCCGTGGCCGCCATGCCGTTGGCCTCCGCTGCCAGTTCGCGCACCGGCACCGCCACTGCGGTCATGCCGCGCACGAATTCCTCGTTGTCGACGCCGATGCCGCGCGCGCCGAGCCGGTCGAGCTCGGCCTCCAGCAGCGACAGATCGGCCAGCGTGCGCGGCGTATTGCGCGTCAGCACCAGCCGCTGCAGCGTCTGCTGCCGTTCGAGCCGGCTCATCGCCGACAGGAACAGCTTGCCGCTGGCCGTGCAGTGCAACGGCACGTGAATGCCCGGCGACAGCTGCAGCCGCAGCGGCTCGTGGGTCTCGACACGTTCGACATAGAGCACGCGATCGCCGTCCAGCGCGGTCAGGTTGCAAGTCTCCCCTAGCGCGGCCACCAGCCGTCCCAGGATCGCGCGGCATTCGCGCAGCACCGGCGGGCTGCGCAAGGTCTGCAGCGCCAGTCCCGCGGCCCGGGGCCCCGGCACGAAGCCGCGCTCGGCCGGCATCTGCAGCACGAAGCCGGCACCCTCCATCGCCGCCAGCAGCCGCATCAGCGTGGTCTTCGGCACGTGCAGGCGCTGCGACAGTTGTGCCAAGGTCTGCGGATGCTGGGCGCGCGCGAGCGCATCGAGCACCATCAGCACGCGCAGGCTGCGCGCATCCTCGTCGGCCGTCCGGGAGTCCGCCGCATTGTCTGCTGCGCTGCGATTCTGAAACGGAATTTGCACGTTCTGTTTCACTTTCCGCGCCTCCACGCGTATTGCCTTTTCATTTCCGGCTCGGCAAATAAAATCGGGACAAGTCGTTCCATTATAAGAACGTTGCTGGCGGGCCCCGCGGCCAATCCGCCCCGGACAAACCCTGCCCGCAACACCCGACCAGGAGACAGCGACGATGTCGCAAACCGTTGACTACATCGTGGTGGGCGCCGGCTCGGCCGGCTGCGTGCTGGCCAACCGGCTCAGCGAGGACGGCCGCCACGCGGTGTGCCTGCTCGAGGCCGGACCGCCGGACCGCTATCCGTGGATCCACATCCCCATCGGCTACGGCAAGACGATGTTCCACAAGGAGGTCAACTGGGGCTTCCATACCGACCCCGACCCCAACATGCTGAACCGGCGCATTTATTGGCCGCGCGGCCGCACGCTGGGCGGCAGCAGCGCGATCAACGGCCTGATCTACGTGCGCGGGCAGCGTGAGGACTACGACCACTGGGCCGCGCTCGGCAATCGCGGCTGGAGCTGGGACGACTGCCTGCCCTACTTCCGCAAGCTCGAGAACAACGACCTGGGCCCCGGCCCGACGCGTGGCACCGATGGGCCGCTGAACGCGACCTCGATCGATCGGCGCCATCCGCTGGTCGATGCCTTCATCGAAGCCGGCCAGTCGCTCGGCCTGCCGCACAAGGCCGATTTCAATACCGGCGACCAGGAAGGCGTCGGCTACTACCAGCTGACCACGCGCAAGGGCTGGCGCTGCTCGACCGCGGTGGCCTATCTGCGGCCGGCGCAGTCGCGTTCCAATCTGCGCATCGAGACCGGCGCGCATACGACCGCGATCCTGTTCGAAGGGCGGCGCGCGGTCGGCGTGCGCTATATGCAGAACGGCCGCCAGCAGGTGCTGCGCGCGCGCCGCGAAGTGTTGCTGTGCGCGGGCGCACTGCAGTCGCCGCAGCTGCTGCAACTGTCCGGTATCGGCCCATCGGCCCTGCTGCGCGAATTCGGCGTGCCGGTGGTGCACGCGCTGCCGGGCGTCGGCGAAAACCTGCAGGACCATCTGCAGATCCGGCTGATCTACCAGGTGGCGCGGCCGATCACCACCAACGACCAGTTGCGCTCGCTGTTCGGCAAGGCCCGCATGGGGCTCGAATGGCTGTTGTGGCGGCAAGGGCCGCTGGCGATCGGCATCAACCAGGGCGCGATGTTCTGCCGCGTGCTGCCGCAGGAAAGCGCGACGCCAGACACGCAGTTCCACTTCGCTACGCTGTCGGCCGACATGGCGGGGGGCCAGGTCCATCCGTTCTCGGGCTGCACCTATTCGGTCTGCCAGCTGCGGCCCGAATCGCGCGGCACGGTGCGGATCCGCTCGACCGATCCGTTTACGCCGCCGTCGATGCAGCCCAACTATCTGTCGGCCGAGCTGGACCGGCGCAGCGCCATCGCCTCGGTCCGCTTCGCGCGCCGCGTGGCGCGGACCGAGCCGATGCGCACGCTGATGCAGGCCGAATTCCGGCCCGGCGACACGGTGCAGTCGGACGACGAGATCCTGCATTTCTGCCGCGAGTACGGCGCCACCATCTTCCATCCGTCCGGCACCGCCAAGATGGGCCCGGCCAGCGATCCGCTCGCCGTGGTCGATGAGCGGCTGCGCGTGCATGGCGTGGCGGGCCTGCGCGTGGTCGATTGCTCGGTGATGCCGACGCTGGTGTCGGGCAATACCAATGTGCCGGTCGTGATGATGGCCGAGCGCGCGGCGGACTTCATTCGCGAGGACGCGCGCGCGGAGACCGTCGGCGAGATCGTCGGCGCGGCGGCGGCCGGTTCCGCCCGGGTCGAACGCGAGCCGGAGCATCAAGCCGAAGGCGATACCGGGCGCCAGGCTGAGGCCGGGACCGAGCGCCAACCCGAGCGCCAACCCGAGCGCCGCATCACCGAGCCGGTCTGACCCCGGCCCGCCATCGCGCCGCCAACGTATATCGCAGCGAACCCGGGCTCGGTTCGCTGCGCAACCGAAGGCCGAGCCCCAGCAGCGCGAGCGCCCGCATACTCATTCGACCAAGGGCGCCGTCCATCCAAAGGAGACAAGCATGGCAAGCCCCAACGAGCAGGCGGTACGCAAGGTCGCGATGGCCGCGGTGATCGGCGCCACCATCGAGTGGTACGACTTCTTCCTGTACGGCGTCGTCGCCGGCATCGTGTTCAACAAGCTGTATTTCCCGGCCGGCGATCCGGTGGTCGCCACCATGCTGGCCTACACCACCTTTGCGGTGGGCTTCGTCACGCGGCCGCTCGGCGGCGTCATCTTCGGCCACTTCGGCGATCGCGTCGGCCGCAAGAGCATGCTGGTGATCACGCTGATGATCATGGGCATCTCGACCTTCCTGATCGGCCTGGTGCCCACCTACGACAGCATCGGGCTGTGGGCGCCGATCCTGCTGCTGTTGCTGCGCGTGCTGCAGGGCATCGGGCTCGGCGGCGAATGGGGCGGCGCGGTGCTGATGGCCTACGAATACGCGCCGCCGGGCCGCAAGGGCTTCTATGCCTCGCTGCCGCAGATCGGGCTGTCGATCGGCCTGTGCCTGGCCTCGGGCGTGGTGGCACTGCTGTCGCTGACGCTGACCGACGCGCAGTTCCTGAGCTGGGGCTGGCGCGTGGCCTTCCTGATCTCGGCCGGCATGGTGTTCGTCGGCATGTATATCCGGCTGTCGATCAAGGAGACGCCCGAGTTCACCGCGGTCAAGCAGCGCAACGCCGAGACGCGCATTCCCTTTGTCGACATGATGCGGCGCTACCCCGGCAATATCCTGAAGGGCATGGGGGCGCGCTATATCGACGGCGTGTTCTTCAATGTCTTCGGCGTGTTCTCGATCAGCTATCTGACGCAGACCGTCAAGATCAGCCGCACCGAGGCGCTGACCGGCGTGATGGCCGCCGCCATCGTCATGTGTTTCTTCATCCCGTTCTTCGGCCACCTGTCGGACCGCATCGGCCGCACCCGCGTCTACTTCTGGGGATCGCTGATCACCGCGTGCTCGGCCTTCCCGGCGTTCTGGCTGATGCTCAACGGCGGCGGCAACGTGATGCTGCTGTGGCTGGCCATCATCGTGCCGTTCGGCGTCTTCTACGCCGCGGTCTACGGCCCCGAGGCGGCGCTGTTCTGCGAGCTGTTCGACGCCAAGGTCCGCTATACCGGCATCTCCTTCGTCTACCAGTTCTCCGGCATCTTCGCGTCGGGCATCACGCCGATCATCGCCACCGCGCTGCTGAAGTCGGGCGAGGGCAAGCCTTGGCAGATCTGTGCCTACGTGATGTTTGCCGGGTTGGTGTCGGCGGTGTCGGCCGCGTTGATCGGGCGGTTGTCGGGGACCGGTGAGGTACGCGAGGCGTCAGGGGTGGCCGCGGCGCCTGCCAGGCCGATGCGTTAAACGTTAATCGTCGGCCAGGGCCGGAGCCGAGGCTTCGGCCTTTTCTTCGACCAGGAACTTGACGTTCAAGGTCGTCCACTCGGTGGACCGGATCACCAGCCGATTGCCCTCGATCGGATAGAAGCGCCCGTGCTCCTCCAGGCCGCGCCCACGGTCGTCGGTCAATTTGCGCCGGGACGCGGCCGACAGGATGATCCGCTCCAGCTCCCCATCGCTCTTGAACTCGAAATCCTCCAGCAGGCCGGTGTAGAGATACGACTGGTCCTTCATTGGTACGACAGCGCTGACGACCACCATCGCGCCGTCGCTGATGCCCGAATCGATGCCGCTGAAGAGGTAGTACCAGGGCGCCTGCTGCCGGAAAAAACCGCTCGCCCAGCTGTTCGGATGGTCCAGGTGAAATCGGCCGACCAGCCACCGGCGCAGCATGGCTAGCGCGAAGGCCAGCCCGAACGTTCCGGCGAAGAAACCGAACACCGGCCACGGGTGCTCGTTCAGCCATTCATAGCGGTGCGGCGGGACGCTGGCCGCCGCAGTACCGCCTGACAGCATGCGCAAGGCGTCGCCGAGATAAAGCTGGTAGCCGAAATATTCGGTGGCGGCGAGCCCGACCGCGGCATCCACGATCAGCGCCAGCACGATGGACTTGATGGCCGTCGCCCCGAAGGGCGTCATGTCGGCTTCGCGCGCCTCTCTGGCCTGGCTGTAGTGGTGGTAAAGAAAGCCCGGCGCGACCAGGAAAAACAGCAGGATCGCGGGCAGCGCAATGTTCAAGGTCAGCCCTGGGCGGGAATCAGCTTCAGCTTGACCTCGCGCTCAACGCCCTTGGCGGCGTCCCGGATCTTGAACGTCCTGGTGGAGTTCAGCTTCCCGGTGGCAATGAATTCGCGCAGCGCCTTGTCGCTCTCGGGATCGTTGCGGATCAGCTTGACCGTGGTCCTGACAGTGGCTTTCATCGCTTGTCCTCCAATGGGAAAAGTATAGTCGACGTGCCATGGACGGCATCGGAGATAAGCGGACGTGGAAATCAGCGCGTGGAAACAAACTCAGCCGCACCGAAGCGCTGACCGGCGTGATGGCCGGCGTGATGGCCGCCGCCATCGTCATGTGTTTCTTCATCCCGTTCTTCGGCCACCGGTCGGACCGGATCTGCCGTACCCGCGTCTACGTCTGGGGATCGCTGATCACCGCGTGCTTGGCTTCCTCGCGTTCTGGCTGATGCTCAACGGCGTCGGCAACGTGATGCTGCTGTGGCCGGCCATCATCGTGCCGTTCGGCATCTTCTACGCCGTGGTCTGCGGGCCCGAGGCGGCGCTGTTCTGCGAGCTGCTCGACGCCGAGGCCCGCTATACCGGCTCGCCTTTGTCTACCAGCTCTCCGGCATCTTCGCATCGGGCATCACGCCGATCATCGCCACCGCGCTGCTGAAGTCGGGCGAGGGCAAGCCTTGGCAGATCTGTGCTTAGGTGATATTTGCCGGGTTGGTGTCGGCGGTGTCGGCGGCGTTGATTGAGGCGGTCGGCCGGGACGGGGAAGTTGCGGGGGGTGCGGCCGGTAGCGGCGGCGTCAGCCAGGCAAATGCGGTAAGTCGTTCAAGGAGCCAAGGTTACAAGCTTACGTTGTAAATCGCTGGCGCATTGGCATATACTGCGCGCAAGTGGACTGGGAGTTCCCGGTCGGCGTCATGGCCTCGGTGAGATCATCGGGGCCTTTCGCTTTCCTGGGGTGGGAAAATCTTCAGACCCCAGTTCTCGATGCCCTCGCCCAACCGCTCACGGCCTCCGCTGCAGAAAAACTTGCGCCGGAGTACCTCGAACGCGCGGTTCTCCTGTCCCGGGCGAAGCACACTCATACCGATTGGGCGCGCCACAAGATCCGCCAGTTGAAGGCCAGGTGAATCGACCTTCTTGTCGGCAAAGACGATGTCGAATGGCAACGTCCTTCCAAACCGGTTTGCCCCGTCGCAGATACGCCGGAATTCGAGCTCCAGTTCGTTGTCTTCCTTTTTACCCCGGCATTCGACAATGACGTGGGTAAGCGCGCCATCCTGGTTCTTCTCGAGCATCAGTTCGTAAAGCGTTTCCAGGCAGAATCCCAGCGCCATGTGATAAGGATTACCGTCCTCGCCCCTTCCACGCAGCTTCGCTTTGTCGATGATGCAACTGATCAGGATGAAATTGCTGGATTCAATGATGCCGGTGAGTTCGGATAGGAACGCCTGTTTGTGCTGTCGACTCATGAACTTGAACTCGCCCTTCTCCTTCCGGATTTCGTGTTCATGCAACACGATCGAGTCATGGCCGAAGTGGTTGAACTTGAATTTGTGGAGCGCCGGCACGACCTTTTCGCTGTAGTGCCTTTTGTAGAACACGCAGAACGCAAGGACAAAGAGCGGATAGTGAGGGTCCAACGTCTGCATGCCATGGTCGCCGCTTTCGTCAACGTAGACCACGAAATTGCTGAACCGCCCCGTAGGGGATGTCGCTCCACTCGTATCTTGCGCAGTAGTCGACGATTCGGTATCAAACAACGCGAACTGCTGATGCAACGCCTGCTTGTCCATCCGAGCCACCTCTCAGACCGGCATTGACCCGCAGACCTTGCCGCAGGCCCATACAAAAAAGGGCGCGGATCAAAATCCGCGCCCTTTTGTATTTGGTGGACCGAAGGAGGATCGAACTCCCGACCTCTGCATTGCGAACGCAGCGCTCTCCCAGCTGAGCTATCGGCCCGTAGCGGGCGATTATAGCGTGAGCTTCCCGGCGATTTCAAGCCGGGGCGGCGCAGCCGGCGCCTCAGATTTCACGCCGCCATGCCGGGGTTGCCGCCCATCCCCTTGACCGACGGCAGGTTCAGCGGCGCGGCGGCCACTTCCTTGCGCTGGCGCAGCCAGCCGGCCATCAGGTCCCAGATGGGCGGGCCGCCATTCTGGCGGGCTTCCTCGGCGACCGGGGCCCAGCCGGCGACCTTGTAGGTCTTGCCGGCCTCGATCGGCTTGCCCTTCAGGCGCATCTCGGTGATGCGCTTGCCCATCGGGGCGGCCGGGTCGATGGTGTACTGCAGGCCGCCGACGCGGACCATGTCGCCGCCCTGCTGGTAGTAGGGGTCGGGATTGAACAGGTTGTCGGCGACGTCCTCGAGCACGGTCTTGATGGTCTCGCCGCTCATCTGCGTCACCGTGGTGTACGGATAGGTGATCGCGGTCTGGTCCATCAGCCTTTCCATCGTGATGCCCTCGCCGGGCAGCAGCGTGGTGCCCCAACGGAAGCCGGGCGAGAACGCGATCTCGGCGCCCTGCACGTCCATCAGCCCGTCCAGGATCAGCTGGTCGAAGGTGCCGTTGAAGTTGCCGCGGCGGTACAGCAGCTCCTTGTTGACCGCCAGCACCTCGCCCAGCTTCTGCTCGTAGGGCGCGCGGACCTTGCGGATCAGCGCCTCCATCGCCGGATCGGCCGGCAGGTAGTCGGCGAACACCGGCAGCAGCCGGTAGCGGAAGTCGGCGACCTTGCCGCCGCGCACGTCGAAGTCGAGCACGCCGAGGAACTTGCCGTTCGAGCCGGCGTTCGTGACCAGCGTGGTGCCGCCGGCGTTGCGCACGCGCACCGGCGCGGGCACGCCGTCATGGGTGTGGCCGCCGAGGATCGCGTCGAGGCCGCGCACGCGCGCGGCGAGCTTCAGGTCGACGTCCATGCCGTTGTGCGACAGCAGCACCACGGCCTGCGCGCCCTTGGCGCGGGCCTCGTCGATGATGCGCTGCAGGTTCTCTTCCTGGATGCCGAAGGTCCAGTCCGGCACCAGGTAGCCCGGGTTGGCGATCGGCGTATAGGGGAAGGCCTGGCCGATGATGGCGACCGGCACGCCGTTCATCTCGCGCAGCGTGTAGGCCTCGAAGACCGGGTCCTCGAAGTCCTTGGTCTTGACGTTCTGCGCCAGGAAGGCGACCTTGCCCTTGAAGTCGCGATCGACCACCTCGCGCACGCGTTCCGCGCCCAGCGTCATTTCCCAGTGCGGGGTCATCGCATCGACGCCGAGCGCCAGCGCGGCGTCGACCATGTCCTGGCCGCGCGTCCACAGCGCGGTCGCCGAGCCCTGCCAGGTGTCACCGCCGTCGAGCAGCAGCGCGCCGGGGCGGCTCGCCTTCAGCTGCTTGACCAGCGTGGCCAGATGGGCGAAGCCGCCGACCTTGCCGTAGCGGCGCGCGGCCTCGGTGAAATCCAGGTAGGTGAAGGCGTGCGCCTGCGCGCTGCCCGGCGCGATCTTGTAGTGCTTCAGCAGCGCCTGGCCGACCAGGTGCGGCGGCTTGCCGGCATAGTCGCCGATGCCCAGGTTGACGCTGGGCTCGCGGAAATGGACCGGCAGCAGTTGCGCATGGCAGTCGGTGAAATGCAGCAGGTGCACGTTGCCGAAGCGCGGCACGTCGTACAGCTTCGCCGCGGCCTGGGCCGCGTGCGCGTCGCGCGTGGGGAAAGCCATGCCCGCGGCGCTGGCGATGGCCAGCACCTGCAGGAACTCGCGTCGGTTCATTGTCGTCTTCCTCTCGATGGCGGCCGTGCCGTCCGGTGCGACACCGGGCACGGGCCGCGTCGCCGCCGCGTCAGGGCCTGGCGTACTTCGCCAGCGCGGCGACCTCCTCCTCCAGCATCTCGCCGACTTCCTTCTGGACGACCTTGCCCTTTGCGTCGATCACGTAGAGCTCGGGCAGGCCCTTGCGCGGACCGATCGCGGCGCGCAGCGCCGGCGTGTCCATCGCCGCGGGGAAGGTATAGCCGCGCTGGCGCAGATAGCCGACGGCATCCTTCTGGTCCTTGTCGATGCTGATCGTCAGCACCTGCAGCGGCGTGCCGCGCGTACTGTCGTAGAGCTTCTGCAGGCGCGGGTTCTGCAGCGCGCAGAACGGGCACCACGAGGCCCAGATTTGCACCACCAGCGGCTTGCCGGCCCAGTGCTCGGGCGGCACGGTGCGGCCGTCGAGCAGCTGCACCGCCGGCAGCCGCACGGTGTCGCCGACTTCCAGCGCGGCGGCGGGCGTGGCAACTGTCAGTGCCAGGGCCGCCGCGGCGGCTAGCATCGCGCCATGCAGCCTCTCCCTCCAGCCGACCGTCACCACCGCCGCGGCCCGCATCGCCCGCCCCTTACTGGTTGACCGGCGAGGCCGGGTCCAGCAGCAGCGCCATGACGTCGCGGATCTGCTGCTCGGTCAGGATGCCCTTATGGCCGAAGCGCGGCATGTTGGAGCACGCGGCGAAGGCGTTCGAGTCCCAGATCTTGCCCCAGGTGTACTTGAGCACCGCCTCGGAATTGCCGCGCAGCTTGCCGTACTGATACAGCGACGGGCCGATGTTGCCGAACGAGATCTCGGCCTTGGTCATCTGGTGGCAGGCATAGCAGTTGCCGCCGTTGACGCCGCCAGGCGGGTCGGAGAACTGCATGCCGCGGCCGAGCTGCGCCACCTTCTCGCCTTCCTTCCAGTCGCCGAGCCAGCGGTTGTCGGCCGGATAGCGGATCTTCTGCTGCTCGGCGGCCTCGATCTTCCTGGCCACCGCGGCCGGCACCTTGCTGCGGTCCGGATAGTCGCTGCACAGCTGCTGCATCTCGTCGCGCTCCAGCACGCCCTGCAGCGTGGCCGGACCTTTCGAGCTGAACGAGTTGGCAATCAGGCGTTTCATGTCGCCGTCGGAAACCGGCGGAATATTGGCCGCTGCCTTCGACGCGGCCTTGCCCTTCGAGGCGGCGCCGTCCTGCGCCATTGCCGGCGCCGCCAACATCGCGAGCGCGCCGCCGAACACCACGGCGGCAACGGCGGCGCCCCACCGCGATTGTTTTTTCTGGATCATGTTCGTGCTCTCCCCTGGTTCAGCGCTTCAGGCCGGGGCCGTCATAGGTGCCGCCGTTGGCATTGCGCGCCAGGAACATCGTGAGCGCGGTGATCACATCGGAGCCGTAGGCGGGCTCGGGGAAGCGCTGCTGGCGCAGGCAGTCGTAGAGCCGGTGCTGCATCGTGCGGACCTCGCCCTGGGACACGCGGTAGGCCGGCCAGGTGGTGTAGGCCGCCTGGGCGCCCTTGTCGGTCAGCAGGTTGGGCAGGTCCTGCAGGCGGATGCGCTGGCCGTCGACCGCATGGCAGGTCGCGCAGGCGAAGTCGTAGGCGCCGCCGCGGTAATAGAACATCTTCTGGCCGAGCGCGTAGACCTGCTTTTCTTCGGGATGGTCGAGCTTGACGTTCATCTTGACGCCGCGCGACTCGCCGGTGACGAAGGCCACCAGCCGCTCGATGTCGGAACGCTTGCCCGAGGACGAGAACGGCGTCGCCTTGGCCTGCTGCTCGGTCAGCCCCTGCAGCGTCGTGCGGCACCACACCAGCCGCTGCTCCAGGTCCATCACCTTGCCGGCGTCGCCGAAGTAGCGCGGCAGCTCGGCGTAGGCGCCCTTGGTCACGCCGGGGCCCTTGCCGAGGTCGCAGCGCTCGAGCGATACGTTCTTCGGCCCGGCCGGCTTCTTCCACAGCTCCTCGCCGGCGGCTTCCCACAGCTCGGCGGGATTGCCCTCGGCCAGCATCTGGCGGTACTTGGCGATTTCGTCGGTGGTATTGCTTTCGCCCTGCGCCTGCACGGCCATCGCGCCGGTCAGCGCGACGGCGCCGGCGGCGGCCAGCGCGGGCCAGCCAAGGCGGCATCGGTTCGGTCTCATGGGGTTTCTCCTCTCGGTCTCGCCGACCAGGCGGGCCGCTGTTGTTCTATGCGCGAATTGTTCTCTGCCCGGCTCGGGCCGCACGTTGCGCCCCACATCACGCTACGGCTTGATATACGCGTAGCCTTCGTCCTGCTGCAGCCTAGCGATCTCGACCACGCCGGCCTGCACGATCTTCGTTTCGAGCAGCAGCTTGTTCTCGGGAATCTGGCGCGCGGTCAGCGTGTTGCGGCAGACGCGGAACTCGACGCCCATGCCGGCCAGCGCGCCGACCGCGGCATCGAAGGTGTTGCCGCGCGCATCGCGGGCGCCCTCGACCAGGAAATCCACGCCATAGCCCAGCGCGACCACGACGATCTTGGTATTGGGCGCGCCTGCCAGATGGTTGCGCAGATTGCCGATCGCGCGCACCGCCTGGTCGTTGCCTTCCGACAGCTGGTACACCACGCGGTGGCGTCCGCCCCCGCTCCGGGGAGCGGCCGCGGTCTGGGCCGCGGCCCGGCTTCCGAGTCCGACCGCCGCCAGCGCGGCGGCGGCCTTTGCAAAGAATGCTCGACGCATGATCTTCCTTCCGCCGTGTCCGCCGCGCCTCGTGCGCGGCCGCCGACCCGGCTACCGAAGGGGCACCTTACCAGAGCGGCCCGCAACGTGCCGGCCGCCCGGGCATCAGGAAATGGTCGCCTCGTCGGTTCGCTTGTCGCCGCGATTGTCGACCCAGGTCACCGTGACCTTGTCGCCCTTGGCGCCGCCCTTGAACTTGAAGTTCAGGAACGGGTCCTTGGACACCGCCGGGCCGAAGTTCGCATGGAAGACCTCCTTGCCCTTGCACTGGGCGCTGACGGTCTGGATGTGCCAGGCCGGGATGGTCTTGCCGGATGCGTCCTTGCGCTGGCCGGTCTCCATATCGTGTTTCATCAGAATCTTGACGTCGACCACGCCGCCGTTCTCGGTGGCGCGTACGCGCATCGGGTCTGCCATGTCGTTCTCCTGTTGCGATGGGCAGTCTGGGAAAGCGGAATCCGCGCTCGGCTTGTCAGCCGCCGCAGCCGCCCAGCGTCACCTTGATCTCCTTGGAGGCGACATACCACTTGCCGCCGGCCTTGACGGCCGCATGCACCACGGAGGTCTGGCCCATCTTCACGCGCGTGGAGACGAACGGCTCGGTGCCGGCCGGGATCACGAAGTCCGCGGCCAGCGTATTGGGATTCTTCTCGACCAGGATCGCGATCTGCTCGGTGTCGGGCAGATTGCTGGTGACCGCCACCGGCACCACCGCGCCGTTTTCGGCGATATCGGGCGCGTTGAATGCGATCGCGCCGCTCTTCTCGGGCGAACCGCCGCCCAGCGCCTTGATCACGTCGTTGACGCTCTTGCCCTCGAAGGCCGCCTTGTTCCATTCGGCCGCCTGCGCCTCGCCGATCAGGCCCGCGGCCGCCATCAGCGACACGACGGCGCTGACCCGCAGCATCTCTCGTCTTGTGATGTTCATGGTGTCGTGCACTCCTGCTTCTACCCGCCCCGCGGTATTCGTTTGGCCGCCAGGCCGGCCGGCCTGGCGCGGGCGGTGCATCGCCGCCCGTTTACTGCTTGTGCTGCTGTAGCTGCTGCTATTGCTGCCGTTCTTCTTCGGGCCGGCTACCGCGGCGCGACTGCGATCGCCGCCGGCACGCCGGCCCCTCACCAGGCAATTACTTGGCCGGTGCGCCCGCCAGGACCCACTCCAGCACGGTCTTCACGTCGGCTTCGCTGATATTCGGGTTGGCCGGCATCGGCACCGGGCCCCAGACGCCCGAACCGCCCTTCTTGACCTTGTCGGTCAGCTTCGCCATGGCGCCCTTGTCGCCCTTGTACTTGGCGGCGACTTCCTTGTAGGACGGCCCGACCAGCTTCTTGTCCACCTGGTGGCAGCCCATGCAGGCGTTCTTGGTGGCGATCTCCTGGGCCTTGGCCGCGTCGACGGCGGCGTGGGCGGAGGCCGCACCGGCCAGCATCATGGCTGCGATCACGAACTGCTTCATTGTTCTCCTCTCCAAACTGGAATGAGCCGTGGGGACGGCACGGCCGTGTGGCAGTGGATCTGCCCGGCACGGCGGCGTATTGGTCCGGCCCGGCCCCCTTCGATGGAGGCGCCAGGCGGCCCAATACGCTATTTTGCCTCAAGTATCCACTTCACCATGGCTTGAATATCCGATTCTGGAACCTGCGGTTGCGGTGGCATCGGCACCGGTCCCCACACGCCTTGCCCGCCGCCGCGGATTTTCTGCGCGAGCGCACCGTGGGCATCCTTGCCGCGATAGCGCTGGGCGATCTCGTGGAACGACGGTCCGACCAGCTTGCGGTCCGGCGCGTGGCAGGCCAGGCATTGGTACTGGCCGGTCAGCCTGGCGCCGAGGGGTTGAGCAGCCGCCGTGGTGACCTCGGCCCTGGCCTGCTGCGCGGCTGGCGGCTTCGCCTGGTCCTCCGGCGAACCGGTGGCGATGCCGCGCACCGGCCCGAAGCCGCGCTGCTGCTCCGCCAGGTCGCCGTGCGCGCCGCGCGCGTATTCCGGGATCAGCGAGCTGACTTCGACCTTGCCGGCGCAGTTGGACATGCACGCGGTATTGCGCGTGTCCGGCTTGCCGCGGCCCGGCCACAGGCCGTGCTCGGTGGTCATGCCGTTGCGGTTCGGCAGCTTGCGCTGGACCTCGCCGATATTGGCGTCCGACAGCGTGAAATCGGCCGGCACGATATCGCCCAGGTTCAGGATGTAGGCGGTCACCGCGTAGACCTCGTCGACGGTCAGGCTCCTGGGCTTGTCCCAGGGCATCGCGCGGTGGATGTAGTCCCACAGCGTGCTGACCGTGCTCAGCTTCATCAGCGAGGTGCGGTAGGGCTGTGAGCCGGTCATTGCCGCGACCCGTCCGCTGGCGATATCGGCCGCGGTGGTGCCGCCGGCGATCGGCGTAAAGACCGCGTTGGACTCGCCGAAGTCGCCGTGGCAGGAGGCGCAGCGCGCGTCCCAGACGGCCTGGCCCTGGGCGACGGTGCCGCGGCCGGGCGGCAGGCCCTGGAAGTCGGGGCGGACGTCGATGTCCCAGGCCTTCAGTTCGGCTGCGGTGGCGGTGCGGCCGAGCTGGGCGCGGGCCGCCCTGGTGTCCTTGCTGTCCTTGCTGTCGGCGCGCGCCGCGCCTTTCGGCTCGGCCTGCGCGGCTTGCGGCAGGACCGCCGCCCCCGCGATGCCGAGCAGCAGGCAGGCCAGCATGGCGCCACGGCGCCAGCCCGCGCGGGCGCCGGCGCGGGCCGGTTTGCCGCTATCGCACCTGGACATTGGACACCTCGCCGCTGGCCGCGACCAGCCAGCTCTGGATCGCGTTGTTGTGATAGATCGAACGCGTGCCGCGTACCGCGCGCAGCTGCGCGATGGTCGGCTGCACGTAGCCGGTCTCGTCGATCGCGCGGCTCTGCAGGATCGCCGGCGAGCCGTCCCAGACCCAGTCCAGATTGAAGCGCGTCAGGCATTTGGACAGCACCGGCGTTTCCAGCCGCGCGGTGCGCCAGTTGCGCCCGCCGTCGAGCGATACGTCGACGCGCCGGATCTTGCCGCGGCCCGACCAGGCCAGCCCGCTGACGTTGTAGAAGCCCTTGCCGGTCAGGCGCTGACCGCCCGACGGCGTGGTGATCACCGACTTGCACTCCTGGATCGACGTGTACTGCCGCAGCATGCCGTCCGGCATCATGTCGACGTAGTGCAGCGTCTCGTCCTTGGCGTTCCAGGGGCGGTCGCCCAGCTCGAGCCGGCGCAGCCATTTGACCCACGACACGCCCTGCACGCCCGGCACCACCAGCCGCAACGGGTAGCCGTTCTCGGGCCGCAGCATCTCGCCGTTCATGCCCCAGGCGACGATGATCTCGTCGGCCAGCTCCATCGGGATCGTGCGCGTCATCGCCGATCCATCGCCGCCCTCGGCCAGCAGATAGCGGCCGCGCCGCTGGTCGGCGCCGGCGTCTTCGAGCAGCACGCGCAGCGGCACGCCGGTGAACTCGCAGCAGGACAGCATGCCGTGCGTGTATTGCACCGTCGGCACCGCGACATTGCCCCACTCCATGCCGGTATTGGCGCCGCATTCGATGAAATGCATCCGCGACACCGACGGCAGCCGCATCAGCTCGTCCATCGTATAGACGCGCGGGGCCTTGACCAGGCCGTTGATCATCAGCCGATGGCGAGTCGGGTCGATGTCGTGCCAGCCCTGGTGATGCCGCTCGAAATGCAGGCCGTTGGGCGTGATGATGCCGAACAGGCCCTGCAGCGGCGCGAAGCTGACCGAGGCCGCCGAGACGCGCGTCAAACCCGGCGATTCGCGCCGCATCAGCGCCGTTTCGTGGCTCGAGGGCTGGCCGTAGGGCCGTGCGGCGACCGGTTGTCCGAGCGAGGTGGCCCAGGGTTGGGGTTTCAGGATCGCGGGATCGCCTTCGGCAGCGCTGCTGGCTGCGCCGTTGCTTGCGCTATCCGCGGCCGCGGCGCGCGCCGGCCTGCCCAGGCCCACCGCTGCCGCCGTGGCGCCGGCCGCAGCGAGAAAGCTGCCGCGCAGCAAATCGCGCCGGCGGCTGTCGAAGCCGTGGCGCCCGATCTCTTGCCGCAGGTCAGTGCTGACGAAGTGTTCCGGCGCGGGCACGATGCGGCCCGGGCGACTACGGTCCGGCACGTTCGGTCTCCTCCGGCTGCTCGCCGCGCTCCGGTGCGGGCGCGGTCGGCATGCCTTGTTCGTATTGGGTCGCGCGCCGGTGGGGACCGATGCGCGCTTCGTCGTGATCTCGGTGTCCTGCCCTCGGCTCGCCTGCGCTCAGCGCATCGCGCCGGCCGCGGCCGGCTTGCGCCGCACCGCCGCACGCCGCTTCGGCTCGGCGGGCATGAAGCGGTCCACCATCGCGACCTGCTGGGCGTCGTCCTCGATCCGCGCGGCAACCTGCACGCACACCGTGCGGCACAGCTCCACCACGCTCTGGTCGGCGATCGCGTAATACACCAGGTTCGCTTCCTTGCGCCGCGCCAGCACGCCGGAGCGGAACATCGCGTTCAGATGCCGCGACACATTGGCCTGCGACGAACCGACCGTCTCGACCACGGCGCCGACCGGCTTCTCGCCGTCGCACAGCGCGTGCAGGATCTTCAGCCGCGTCGGCTCGGCGAGCAGCGCGAAGTAGTGCGACACCTGTTCGAAGACGCGATCCAGTTCGTTCATGCGATTCACTATATGCGTATATGCGTGAGCACGCATATATCGTTTACCCCCGCCCGGAGCGACGGCGGCGCGCAGGCCATGCTGGCCGTGCCGGGCCATGGGGCCGCCGCCCGGCAAGGCCGTGAGAATCGAGGCCACGCTCGCAGCCTTGCTAAAGTCCGCGGCATTCGACGATCGAGCCGTGGTACTCGGCGCCCATACATTGCGTTCCTCCACCACGACGAAGGAGCAGCGAAACATGGCCCGGATCTATCCGACTCCCTGTTCCCCCGAGGCGCTATTGCAAGCGGCCGAAGGCACGGCAGCCGCCGCACATGGCGGCGCGGCCGGCGCGATGGGCGCTACGGCGCCGTACTTCGAAGCAACGGGCGCCGTGCAGATCGGCCCCTATTCGGGCCGTCTGCGCTATCTGACGCCCCCGCTTGCAAAGCGGCCGACGCGCGCCATTGCAGAGCTCGATGAAGCGGTGCAAAAACAGCGCAGCGTCTGCAGGAAACTGTTCGACAAGGTGTTTCGAGGCATCGGCCTGGACGGACAGGTATTGCTGACTGAGACACAGTTCCACACGTTCCGGTACGTGGACAGCCTCTATGGACTGGCAGTGGATTCGATCGGGCAAGGGAAGCGAACCGAGGCAGGCGAGGACATTGCGTGCATGGCGGCTTCCATGGAGGCGATCCGGGACGCGTCGGCGGCATTGGCGCGAATTCGGACGGCCGGCCGAAAGGGCGATCACTCCGCGCTCGAGCGTATTGCCGTCTCGATCTCCGTGCCGATCGTCGCCGAAGCGGCGTGGCGCGACGCCGTCAACATTCGGCGGCTCGTCGCGTTGTGCAGCACCAGCCGGCACATTCTTTCTCTCGCGGAAACCGGCGATCCGATGCACCAGGGAAGCGCGGTGGCCGGCCTGTGCCGGATGCTGGACGACGATGCGACCATCCAGCGTATTGCCGACACACTGGCCAACGAAATCCGCGGCATGTCGTTCAGCGATGCCCGCAGGCGGGTGCTGCCCTTCCTCATTCAGGGCGCGCACTCCTCGTTTGCCATCAATCGCGCGGGCCAGGACCGCGTGCCGCAACTGTGGATCGCGCTGCGCGACACCGTGGCGACGAGCGAGGACGCGGCCATCCTGGCGAACGATCACGTCGCCTGCGGCCTGGGGGCATATCACCGCGCGATGAACTTCGTGCTGTCGGACAAACCGGCCAGCGATCGGATACGACTGTCCCTGCTGGACCTGCTTCATATGGATCCGCTCGGCAACGGCTGGCGCATCAGCCCGGAAAACGGCCGCAAGGTGACGGCGTTTCTGACGGGCACTGCCGTGGAAAAGCAGGCGCAACCTGGCACGGCCTTGTCGCGCAGTGCGCTGCAGCTGGTCTGGGGCCACTCGGTCATCGCGACCGCCATCGACAAGTCGGCGCGGGACGCCATCGCGGCGGACGGCGACATCAAACCGTTGCAGCCGCTGCTGCGCACGCATCCGAACAAGAACTACGTCGCGCAGTATTGCCGCATTTCGCCCGTCATCGACACATGGAGCCGCGTATGCACCAGCCGCTATGGCGCACGCGAGGAGATTCATGCCGGCGCAAGCGGCAAGCCGCGGCGCGACGCCGCAGCGGTCACGTCATTTGCGGTGGCTTGACGCCGGCATTGCCGAGTCCTCGCCTGGCGCGGCGCTGCCCGGGCGCTCCCGGGGGCTTATCCGGCTTATCCGAGCGCGTCCGCCCAGATCGCGTTGGCCCAGGCGAACGCGTAGGTGCCTTCCAGCGTATTGGGCGCCGTCGACACGCCGCCGGAGTCCGGCACCGTCACCATCGTCTTCTTCTGCGGATCGTAGCGATGCACGCTGGCAACGTGGATCACCTCGCGATCGGACGTAAAGCTGTAGCAGGTGTTGTTGTACAGCGGCTCGGGATTGGGCTGCCGGCCCGACAGCAGCGCGACGATCGCGGCCGCCGCGATCTTGCCGTGCTGGTTGGCCATGTGGCCGGACTTGGGCATCAGCGGCGCGATCTGGATCGCGTCGCCCAGCACGTGGATGTTCGGCACGGCCTTCGATTCGAAGGTCAGGAAGTCGACCTCGCACCAGCGGCCGTTGGCCGTCGCCAGTCCGGTATTGACGGCGATCGCGCCCGCGCGCTGGGCCGGTACCACATTGGCGACGTCGACCCGCTCGTCGTCCTGGACCTCGAACTTCAGCGTGCGCGTGGCGGGGTCGATATCGACGGTCTTGTACTGCGGCCGGTATTCGACGATGCCCTTGTACTTGCTGGCCCAGACCTGCTTGAACAGCGCGGCCTTCGACGTCACGTCGGGGTTCGCGTCGAGGATCAGCACCTTGCTGCGCGGCTTGGCCTGGCTGAAATAGTGCGCCACCTGGCAAGCGCGTTCGTAGGGTCCCGGCGGGCAACGGTAAGGCGCCAGCGGCACCGTCAGCGCATAGGTGCCGCCGTCGCGCATCGCTTCGAGCTGGCGGCGCAGCGCCACCGTCTGCGGACCGGCCTTCCATGCGTGCAGGATCTGGTCGCCCCCGGGCCGCTTCAGTCCGGGCACGTCGTCGGGCATGAAGTCGACGCCCGGCGACAGCACCAGCCGGTCATACGGCAGCGTACCGCCGCTGGCCAGGCGTACCTGGCGCTTCGACGGGTCGATCGCGGCGACGGTGTCGCGCACGACCTTGACGCCGTGGCGCCGGCTCAGCGCGTCGTAGGAAATCGTCAGGTCCTCAATCCGCTTGCTGCCGCCCAGTACCAGGTTCGACAGCGGGCAGGAGATGAACGTCGGATTCGGCTCGACCAGCGTCACGTCGATCGTGTTGTCGCTCCATTCGCGCAGATAGCGCGCGGCGGTCGCGCCGCCGTAGCCGCCGCCGACCACCACCACCTTGCCGCCGCTGGCGCGCGGCGTGCCGGCGCTGGCGCAGCCGCCGAGCAGCGTGCCGAGGGTCGCCGGACCGACGGCCGCGGCGGCCGCGGCCGCACCGAGAAATTTGCGTCGTTGCATGTCAGCCTCCCCTTGCTCGTTCGTGGGACCGCATTACTTGACCGCGGCGAACCACTTCGCCATCGCCGCGATCTGCTCGTCGGTATAGCCCCTGGCGATCTGGTGCATCACCGTGGCCTCCCGCTTGCCGGTCTTGAACGCCTGCATCTGTTCGATGAAATAGGACTGCGGCCGGCCGGCCAGTCCCGGCACCGGGCTTCCGGCGGGCGCACGCCCGGACGGCCCGTGGCAGGCGGCGCAGGCGGCGGCCCAGTTGCGCGCCTGTTCGGTCGTGGCCTCGGCGGCGCCGGCCGGCGCCATCGCGAGCATTGCCAGGGCGGCCAGGCAAGCCGCGGCAGTTCGCAGGGGATCGTTGTTCTTCATGGTCTCGCTCCTCGGATCGGCACTTCGGCGCATCGATCGGCCGCGCGACGCGGACCGGACGAGCGACCGGCCGGGGCGCGTGAGTGACGCGCAAGGCAGGGCAACCCTATCACATCGGCCCGCGCGGGCGTACTGCGGTTTTCGCAGATGGTCGGACGGCGAACGCCATTGGGTCGCCGCAACACCAGCGTAGGTCAGCCGGAGGCGGGGCGGGAGGGAGTCGGACGGTGGAGGGAGCGGGCCAGGCGCGCCGGGCCGGTTTGACGGATCGCCGGCGCGCCTGTGCGGTCAGGCAGGGTCAGGACAGAATCGGGACAGAATCAGGGCAGATTGCGGCCCGGAGGCAGGCCGACCGGGCCAGGGACGGGCGAAGTCGTCGGCGCGGTAACCGGCGACGACAGATCGGCGCCGACGGGGGCGGGGGCCGAGTTGGCCGGCGCCGCGGTGCCCGGCGTGGTCTGCACCGGTGCCGGGGTGCCGCCGACCGGTTCGCCCGGCGCCGCGTTCTGCGACGAGGCGGCCGCGTCGAGGCGGGCGCGCTCGGTTTCGTCGATGTAGTCGAATACCTTGACCACCTTGCTGACGCCGCCGACATTGCGCGCCGTCTCGGTGGCGCGATCGCCCTCGGGGCGGGTCACCAGGCCCATCAGATAGACCACGCCGCGTTCGGTGGTGACCTTGGTGGAATTCGACGGCACGCCCTCGGCGGTCATCAGCATCGTCTTGACCTTGCTGGTCACGAAGGCGTCCTGGCTTTGCGCCGCGAACGACGGCGACGACACCACTTCCAGCTCGTTGATGACCTCGCGGGCATTCGGCAGGCCCCGCACGTACTGCTCGATCTGCTGGCGCAGATTGGTGTCCTTGACCTCGCCGGTCAGCAGCACCTTCTTGTTGAACACCGTGACATTGACGCGCGCCGCGCCGCTGTAGCGCGTCGCCAGCGTGTTTTCGATCTCGAGCTGCAGGCCGCGGTCGACCGCCTGGATCGACGTGGGCCGGCGGTCGGTGGCGCTCATCACGCCGGCGCCCATGGCACCGGCGATCACCGGAAAGCAGCCGCTCAACTGCGTGGCGGCCGTCAGCATCAGCGTGGCGGTGGCGGCGGCGCGGGCGACGGCGGCCAGCCGGCTGGCGCCGCGGACGGGCTGGGCACGGCCCGGCGTCGATTCAGCGAGCGCGTCGCGCGAAAAAAGCGAAGTCTTCATGCGTTCCTTGCTGTAGCGGTAATGCGAAAGAGGATCGGCAGCCGGCACGGCGGCCTGCGCCGCGCCCGGGCATGCCCGGTCGGCCGTGCGCCGCAACGCGCATTATGACGGACAGCCTGCCGGCGGCGGCCACCGTGCGATGCAAACGTCCGGCGACGAAGCGCTGCCCGGTCATTCCGACTCGCCCGCGCCGAACGCGTCGCGCAGCCATTCGAGCCGGCGCGGTCCGATCGCGACCACATCGAGCCGGCAGCGCGGCGCGTGGTCCAGCGTCGCCAGATAGTGATTGGCGGCCTGCAGGATGCGCTGGCGCTTGGTCACCGTGATGCTGGCCAGCGCGCCGCCAAACGCGTCGCTGCTGCGCGAACGGACCTCGACGAAGACCAGCGTGCCGTCGGGCGCGCGCATCACCAGGTCCAGCTCGCCGCCTTTGCAGCGATAATTGCGCACCACCAGCGCCAGACCCTGGCCCTGCAGATAGGCCAGCGCCCGCGCTTCGGCGCGTTCGCCGCGCGCTTTCGACGTGTCCTTCGTCCCTGGCTCGGAACCTGCCGCCGAACCTGCCGCCGAGCGTCGTGCCGGGTCGCGTGCCGTGGATTTGAATGTGCGCATCAACGGAAGTTCTCAAGCATGACTGACTGGATCTCGCTGGCAACCGGCCAGTCCTATCCCACCGGCACGTTGTACGTCGTCGCCACGCCGATCGGCAATCTCGCCGACCTGACGCTGCGGGCGCTGCACGTGCTCGGCCTGGCCGACGCGATCGCCTGCGAGGACACCCGCAATACCGGCCAGCTGCTGTCGCGCCTGGGCTTGCAGCGCCCCTTGCTGGCGGTGCACGAGCACAACGAGCGCGAGGCCGGCGCGCGCGTGGCCGAGCGGCTCGCGGCCGGCGAGCGCATCGCCTATGTCTCCGATGCCGGCACGCCCGGCATTTCGGACCCGGGCGCACGGCTGGTGGAGGCGGTGCGCGCGGCCGGCCATCGCGTGGTGCCGCTGCCCGGACCGAGTGCCGCGGTGACCGCGCTGTCGGTCGCCGGCGACATGCTCGACACCGGCGCGGGCCGCTTCACCTTTGCCGGCTTCCTGCCCAGCAAGGCCAAGGCGCGCACCGGGGCCATCGCCGCGCTGGCGACGCTGGAACATGCCTGGGTCATCTACGAAGCGCCGCACCGCATTGCCGACACGCTGGCCGCGCTCGCGCAGCAACTGCCGCCAACGCGCAGGCTGTTGATCGGCCGCGAACTGACCAAGCTGTTCGAGCAGGCCGAGACGATGACGGTCGCCGACGCGCCGGCCTGGCTGGCCGCCGATCCGGGCCGGGGCAAGGGCGAATTCGTGCTGGTGATCGAGGGGGCCGGCGCGCCGGCCAAAGGGGAGGCGGCGCTGGACGCGAACGCACAGCGGGTACTGGGGCTGCTGCTGGAGGAATTGCCGGCGAAGCGCGCCGCCAAGCTGGCCGCCGCGATTACGGGGGCCGATACCGCGGCGCTCTATCAGTTGGCGCTGGCGAGCCGCGAGCAGGAATAAGGCCGGAGAGATGCGAGGCGGAGCCATGCGCGCCGGCATCGTGGTCCGCGCCGCTCAGGCGCTCCGGTAAAGGTGCCGGGTGGAACCGGCGAAGAGACCAACGTGGTGACCGAGGCAAACACCGATACCGCGGGTCGCCGGGTCGGCGGCGACGACGCAGCCGGAGCCGCGCCGGTGCGCGAGGAAGGAGGCGAGGAAAGGGGTACCGGCCTCAGCGAGCATTCGCCTTGCTGGCCGTCTTGCGGGTCTTCAGCACCACGCGCTTCGGCTTGACGGTCCTGGCCACGGTGTCGTCGTCGACGCCGTCGCCACCGCCGTCGGTGGCGCCATCGTCCATGCCGGGCTCGCGCAACGGTCCGAGCGCGGCCAGTTCGGTGCGCGACAGCCGGCGGATTTCGACCTGGGTGTGCCCGCGGTCGACAAAGCCGAGCCGCTTGGCCGCGCGATACGACACGTCGAGCACGCGGTTGCCGTGATAGGGGCCGCGGTCATTGATGCGCAGCACCGCCACCTTGTCGTTGCGCAGGTTGCGGACCAGCACCCAGCTGTCCAGCGGCAGCGACGGGTGCGCGGCCGTCATCGCGCCCATGTCGAAGCGCTCGCCGTTGGCGGTCTTGCGGCCATGGAATTGCTTGCCGTACCACGAGGCCGTGCCGCGCTGCTCGAAGGTGCCGATATCCGCGCGCAGGCCTTCCAGCGACGAGCCGCGCGGCGTACCGCGCGACGCGGACTCGCTGTCGCTGCTGTCGTCATCGCCCCAGCTGAACAGGCGCCACGAGCCGGTCGGGGCCGGCGTTTCGGTATTCGGGGCGCTTGACGTCTCGTTGCCGGCGGCGGCGCGATTGTCCTGGTTCGGGACTCGGGACTTGCGTGCCTGCGCCTGTTTCGCGGCGGGCGAGGCAGCCGTCGGCGCCGCATTCTGGTCGGCGGCGGCGCCATCGGGATCGTTATTCGGCGACACCGCACAGGCGGCCAGCGTCAACGCGCAGACGGCGTGAAAGCCGTAGCGGAGCGCGCGGCGTGCATGGGTCAGGGGGTGGGTCGGCCAAAGCATCGCGCGAGTCTAACATCGGTCGTCCGCGCGATTTACAGTGATTTTGTTACGAATTGTCTGGCTACGGCGTGCAATTGCTCGCAATCCACGAACTGACAACGGATTGCGGCGATTCTCGGGACTATCCCTGCCGTTGACAGCGATACAACGAAAAAGGATGACTCGTCACATATCTTGTGCCGGACGGTGTCTACCAAAGGCCGACGCTACAATGCGACGACACAGGCCGGCACATCGGCCGGAACGTCGAATCGAACCCACTCGCCGCGGCTGCCGCGCGCTCGTCCAAACCCCTTCACGATGAAAGTCCTGCTGATCCCCGTCACGCCGTTCCAACAGAATTGCTCCCTGCTGATCGACGAGCGCACCGGGCGCGCCGCGGTCTGCGATCCCGGCGGCGATCTGGACCGGATCCACGCCGCGCTGAAGGAACAGGACGTGACGCTGGAGAAGATCTTCCTGACGCACGGCCATCTGGACCACTGCGCCGGCGCCGCCGCGCTGTCGCGCGAGTTCGGCGTGCCGATCGAGGGACCGCATCGCGACGAGCAGTTCTGGATCGACCAGCTGCCCGAGCAGACCCAGCGCTTCGGCTTCGGCCACGCCGAGGCGTTCGAGCCCGATCGCTGGCTGGATCAGGGCGATACGGTGCAGTTCGGCGAAGAAACGCTCGAGGTCTACCATTGCCCCGGCCATACGCCCGGCCATGTCGTGTTCTTCTCCCGGCCGCACCGCGTGGCGATCGTCGGCGACGTGTTGTTCGCCGGATCGATCGGCCGCACCGATTTCCCGCGCGGCAACCACGCCGACCTGATCCGCTCGATCCGTACCAACCTGTGGCCGCTGGGTGACGACGTGACCTTCGTGCCCGGCCACGGACCGGTCTCGACCTTCGGCGACGAGCGGCGCGACAACCCCTTCGTCGCCGATCATCTGATCAACGTGGGTTAACAGCGCATCCGACCATGGCCAGGCAACAGGCTCCCGACACCCGCCCCGAAATCTACGTCAGCACCGACGTCGAGGCCGACGGTCCGATCCCGGGTCCGCATTCGATGCTGTCGTTCGCCTCGGTGGCGATGCTGGCCGACAAGACCGTGCTCGGCACTTTCTCGGCCAATCTGGAAACGCTGCCGGGCGCGGTCGGCCATCCGGTGCAGATGAAATGGTGGGAGACCGAGCCCGAGGCATGGGCCGCGTGCCGGCGCGACCTGCAGCCGCCCGAGCAGGCGCTGGTGCGCTACGTCGAATGGGTCGAGAGCCTGCCCGGAAAGCCGGTGTTCGTGGCCTTTCCCGCCGGCTTCGATTTCACCTGGATGTTCTGGTACATGATGCGCTTCGCCGGCCGTTCGCCGTTCGGCTGGGCCGCGCTCGACATCAAGACACTGGGTTTCTCGCTGACGGGCCTGCGCTACCGCCGCACCGTCAAGGCCGCGCTGCCGGACGCGTGGAAGGACCCACTGCCGCATACGCATGTCGCGCTGGACGATGCGCTCGAGCAGGGCGCAATGTTCTGCAACATGCTGGCCGCCTTGCGCGAGCGCGAAGCGGCCCTCGCCGCGATCGCCCCGCAGCCCCCCGCCGAACCCGCCGAACCCGGCGACACCTCCGCGCCGCCCGACGACCTCGCACAGCAGGGTTGACCCTTAGGTCGCGTCCGCGCCACGCCGCGGCGCCCGCCATGCCGCCATCGCCTATAGTAAAAGCGTGCATGGCCGTTCCGACGCCGCGCCGTGCGCAACTGCGGCGGCCTCGCCATGCATGGCGGTCCGCCGCTTTGGTCAAGACCGCCTGACGCGCGTTCCTGTCGAGGAGGTGTCGATCATGCGTTTCCATCCCGATCTTCACTGGCGGCATCTGGCCGAACGGCTGCACCGGCCACCGCACGCGCGCAGTGTCGCCCACTCCCACCCCGCCGACGATGAAGCGGACATCGCCAAGGCCACGGTCTACGTCAGCACCGTGGCGCTGGTCCTGCTGCTGATCGTCCTGGCGGCCATCGCTTTCGGTCAGGAGGCCATGCACTGGCTGGGTGTCCAATAACGACCCGCCTGAAGCTACCGCGCCTCCAGCACCGGGCCGGCCTCCACGCGGAGGCCGGTTTCTATTTGGGGCTCAGGAAAGCAGCGCGGCGACGCTCTCGGGCGGCCGGCCGATCGCCGCGCGCTGGCCGCGCACCACGATGGGCCGCTGCAGCAGGATCGGATGATCGGCGACGGCCTGCAGCACCTCGGTATCGCTAAGCCCCGGATCGGCCAGGTCGAGCTCGGCGTAGATCGCCTCGTTGTCGCGCACCATCTGCCGCACCGGCACGTCGAGCAGCGCCTGCAGTTGCTTGAGCGTGGCCAGCGTCGGCGGCGTCTTCAGATACTCGACCACCTCGACCGGTTCGCCCAGGCGTTCGGCGGCCTGGTGCACCAGCGCCAGCGTGTCGCGCGACTTGGAACAGCGCGGATTGTGGTAAATCTTGATCATCGGTCCGTCACCTCGAAACACAAACGTTGTCATCTTCGAACACGACGGACTATACAAGCAGCGCCGGCGAACCGGTACGCCGCGCGTTCCCTTCCGTACCACTGCAGACGCCATGACCACGAACCAGGCCACCCTTGCCGCGCCGACCGTGCGCGATGCCGCTGACGACGATCTCCCGGCGATCCATGCGATCTACACCCACCACGTGCTGCACGGCCGAGCCTCGTTCGAGGAAGTCCCGCCGACGCTCGATGAAATGCGCGAACGCCGCGCCGCCGTGCTGTCCAAGGGGCTGCCCTATCTGGTGGCCGAGCTGCAGATCGACGGCCGCCCGGTGATCGCGGGCTACGCCTACGCGTCGAGCTATCGCACGCGCAGCGCCTACCGCCACACCATCGAGGACTCGATCTACCTGGACGAGCGCCACCGCGGCCGCGGCATCGGCGCGGTCCTGCTCGCCGCATTGCTGGCCCGCTGCGAGAACGGTCCCTGGCGCCAGATGGTCGCCGTGATCGCCTGCCCGGCCGGCGGCGAAGGCAACGGCTCGATCGCGCTGCACGAACGCATGGGCTTCCGCATGGCCGGCCGCCTGGAGGCGGTCGGGTTCAAGCATGGACAGTGGATCGATACGGCGCTGATGCAGAGGGCGTTGGGGCCGGGTGCGACGGCGTTGCCGGATGGCCAAGTTTCCGGCCGTTAGCCCGGCCCGCGGTTCCTGGTCGGCATTGCCGCCGCCATGGTCGGCATGTTTCTTGTCGTCCTGACGCAAGGCATCAGAATTCGTCGATTCACGACAGCAAGGGGGAGTATCGCTCGATACGCTGCGGCGACCGACCGGTCCGGCCCCAAGCAGCCTCCTTCCCTGGCGTCGTCATGAATCCACCGTACCACTCAGACAATTTCATTGCGCTTGTTCGCGAGCTTTGCTCCTTGCCGGTCGAAACAGAATGGCTTGAATTCAAGCGCAACCGTGCGGATGCGGAACAGATCGGCGAGTACTTGTCCGCGTTGTCCAACTCTGCTGCGCTCGCGAACAAACCGCACGCCTATCTCATTTGGGGCGTTGACAACGAGACTCACTGCATCGTCGGTACCGACTTTGCCCCTCGGGAAGCAAAGGTAGGAAACGAAGAGCTCGAGAGCTGGTTGCTTCGGTTACTCAATCCCAAAATCTCGTTTCGATTTCTGGAGACCGAAATCGACGGAAAGCGAGTCGTCCTCCTTGAAATCGGTCGCGCGTATCGCCATCCCGTTCAGTTTCGGCATAACGAGTACATCAGGATCGGTTCGATAAAGAAGAAGCTCAGGGACTTCCCGGAGAAAGAGCGCGCGCTCTGACGCATCTTCGACGATACCCACTTCGAAGTCATGGTCGCGCATGCCGGTGCGACCGACGAAGACGTCCTTACCCTGCTCGACTATCCGATTTATTTCGAACTGACCGGTACACCGCTACCGGATGGTCGAGCTTCGATTCTGGAGCGCTTGAGAGCGGAGGATCTGATCCGACGCAACAATGGTCGATGGGATATCACTCACTTGGGTGGTGTCCTGTTTGCCAGACGAATCGATGACTTTCACAGTCTGCGACGCAAGGCCGTACGAGTCGTCGCGTATCGGGACAATGACCGTATCGCCACGTTGCGCGAGCAGATTGGCGAGAAAGGCTATGCGGCCGGTTTCCAGGCGCTGATCGGCTATATCGGCGCCCTGCTGCCCGGCAAGGAAGTCATCGGTAGCGCGCTGCGAAAAGATGTGCCGATGTATCCAGCACTGGCCATCCGGGAACTGCTTGTCAATGCATTGATTCACCAGGACTTCGCGGTCGGCGGTGCTGGCCCGATGGTGGAGATCTTTCGCGATCGAATTGAGATCACCAATCCCGGTACGCCGCTAGTCGATGTCCAACGCTTTCTGGATACCCCCCCGCGCTCGAGAAACGAGAGGCTCGCGTCCATGATGCGCCGCTTCGGCATTTGCGAGGAACGGGGCAGTGGCGTGGATAAGGTCGTCCATCAATCGGAGGTGTACCAGTTGCCGGCGCCGGAGTTTGCGATCGTGTCCGACCACACACGGGCTACGCTCTTTGCCCATCGGAACCTGTCGAAAATGGATCGGAACGATCGGATACGGGCGTGCTATCTGCATGCCTGCCTTCGATATGTACAGAGAGATTCGATGACAAACGCGTCGCTGCGCGAGCGCTTCGCTATCGAAACACACAACAGCGCAGTGGCGTCGCGGCTCATCAAGGAAGCCGTCGAAGCGGGAATGATCCGCGCCCACGACGAGTCTGCAGGGCGCAAGTACATGAAATATGTGCCTTTCTGGGCGTAACGCTAATTTGATCGCTGCTTGACCCCAGGGCATCCCGGCCGCGCCGCTGCGTTATGTTTCCTATAAAAATCAATGACATAGGTCTGCCATCGTCATTTGATGGTCATTTGACGCAAGACTTCACCGGCCTACCAGGCGCCCGCGGTGGACGATTGCCGGCGGCCGCGGGATGCCACAGAAAAACACCCCAATGTTGGAGCGCGGCCAACATTGGGGTGCAGTCGCCAATTCATACGCTCGGTAGCGCGCTACATCGCTACTCGGCGGATGAACTCGATCAGCTCATCAAATCCGACAACGCCAGCGCCACCACCTTGGTGGCCCGGTTCAGGTCGTTCAGCCGCAGGTTTTCGTCGGAGTTGTGGCCGCGGGCTTCCATCAGCGTGCGGGGGCCGGCGCCGTACAGCACGGTCGGGATGCCGCGGCTGGTGTAGTGGCGGGCGTCGGTGTACAGCGGCACGCCGTGCACCGGGATGTCGACGCCGAACACTTCCTCGGCGCGGCTCTTCAGGGCGCCGATCAGCTTCTCCACGCCCGGCAGTTCGGACAGCGGCTCGGCCAGGATGATGCGCTCGACCTTGACCTCGATGCCCGGGCGGTCCTTGGCGGCCTTCTCGACCACCGCGCGGATCTCGCCTTCCGCGTCGAAGCCGATCTCTTCCGGGATCATCCGGCGGTCGATACGGAACGTCACCAGGTCGGGCACCACGTTGGTGTTGATGCCGCCCTTGATCAGGCCGACGTTCAGCGTCGCGGTGTCGATGCCCGGCACCTTGGACTTGCGCGTCGCCAGTTCGGCGCGCAGGCCGTAGACGGCCTGCAGGATGTGCGTCGCGGCCTCGATCGCATCGACGCCGGTATGCGGCATCGCGGCATGGCCCTGCTTGCCCTTGACGGTGACCTCGACGTGCAGGCAGCCGTTATGGGCCGACGTGATGCCGTACGAGAAGCCGGCCGAGATCGCGTAGTCCGGCTTGGTCAGGCCCTGGTCCAGCAGGAACTTCGGGCCGATGTCGCCGCCGGTTTCCTCGTCGTAGGTGAATTGCAGCTCGACGGTGCCGTTCAGCTTGGCGCCCTGCTTCTCCGCTTCCATCAGCGCCAGCACCGCATAGGTGTAGGTGGCGAAGTCCGACTTCGACACCGCCACGCCGCGGCCGTACATCACCGGGCCGTGTTCGCTGTCGGCGATCTCGCCGCCGTACGGGTCCTTCGTCCAGCCCAGCCCCGGCGGCACCACGTCGCCGTGCGCGTTCATCGCGATGGTCGGGCCGCCATTGCCGAAGGTCTTGCGCACGATCAGGTTGGTGGCGCTGATCATGCCGGCGGCCTTGACCAGTTCGTCGGGCACCTTGTGCGCCTCGACCTGGAAGCCCAGGCCTTCGAGCAGCTGCCGCGCGCGCGCCCCGTGGGCGTCGCAATCTCCCGGCGGGTTGTCCGAGGGCACCTTGACCAGCTCGGCAAGGAAGGCCTCCTGCGCGGGACGATGCGCGTCGATGAAGTTGGTCAGCGTGGTTTGCGTGGGATTCATGTTGTCTCGTGCGGTCATGGCTCTTCGCTTGTCGTTTGTGGGCGCGCTCGGCGCGGGAATGTGTTCGGAATCAGGGCGGCCGGCAAGGGCCGAAGTCAAGGACGGGCGCTGAAGTGTTCGACGAAATCGCTGAACACGCGCGCGGCGAGCGCGGCGTCCTCGACCGTCATGGTCTCGGTCGGATGGTGGCTGATGCCGCCGTTGCCGCAGCGCACGAACAGCATCGCCACGTCGGCGATCGCGGCGATGGCCATCGCGTCGTGGCCGGCGCCCGACGGCAGCAGGCGGACCGGCGCGCCCTGGCGCTCGATCGCCGCCGCCCACTGCTGCTGCAGCCACGGCGCGCACGGCACGCTGGCGGCCTCGTGCGTCTTGCGAACCTGCGCGCGGACCTTGCGGCGCGCGCAGATGCGTTCGATCTCGGCCAGCACGTCCGCGACGGCGGCCTGGCGCACCGCGTCCTCGCCGGCGCGGATATCGATCGAGAACACCGCACGGCCCGGCACGACGTTGGCGGCGCCGTTGGGCACGTTGAACTGGCCGACGGTGCCGACCAGGCCCGGCGAGCCGCTGCAGCGGCGCTCGATGAACAGGCCGATCTCGGCGCCGGCCATCGCGGCGTCCCGCCGCATGTCCATCGGCACGGTGCCTGCGTGGCCGGCCAGGCCGTCGAGTTCGACGATGAAGCGGGTCGCGCCGGAAATCGCGGTCACCACGCCCACCGGCAAGTTCTCGTTCAGCAGCACCGGCCCCTGCTCGATATGCACTTCGACGAAGGCCAGCACCTTGTCAGGCGAATGGGCCGCGGCCGGCAGGCCAGCTGGATCGAAGCCGGCCGCGCGCATCACGTCGCGCATGGTCTTGCCGCTGTCGTCGACGTTGTCCAGCACGTTCTGATCGAAGGTGCCGGCGATCGCGCGGCTGCCGAGCAGCGTGGCCTTGAAGCGCACGCCCTCTTCCTCCGCGAAGCCAACCACTTCGATCGGGAACGGAAAGCGCTTGCCCTGGCGATGCCATTCGGCGACGCAGGCGATCGGCAGGATCACGCCCAGATTGCCGTCGTAACGGCCGGCGTCGCGCACGGTGTCGAAATGCGACCCCGTCAGCAGCGCTGGCGCGTCCGGCTCGGTGCCTTCATAGCGTCCGATCACGTTGCCGGCGGCGTCGCGGCGCACCGTCATGCCGGCCGCTTCCATCCACGCCGCCAGCTGGGCGGCGGCGCCATGGTGTGCGTCGGTCAGATAGGTGCGAGTCAGCATGCCGGGCTGCTCGGTGTGAACGGCAAGGGCGTCGGCCAAGGCCATGATGCGCGCGCCGACTTCGGTGCCGGACACCGAGGAGGGCGTTGTGGATGCTGCCATGCGTGTCTCCTGCTGAACGGATCGTGCCGGCTGTCGGCCGGCACCCGGGCCCCGGACGGGGATGCGATGACTGTAGCGCGCTCGCTCGTGGCTTGGCGAGCCTGTTGGGCTGCCCGCCTGGCGCGGGGGCTGTTGTGCTTGTGTGGTGCGCTGTTTCCCGGCGCAAAGGCGCGCCCCGGGAGCATCGATGCGAACCATGTTAGCACAGTGAATTCAAAAATTGCATACAAAAAAGATATGCACTATATTCCGGTCCAGGTTCCGACAAAGCGCTGCGGACAATCCGGTCCAGACAGTCGTCGGCGTGAATTCCGCCCCAACAGGGGGGCCTTCCACGCGAGCCCATGCCCCGTCCCGGGGAGGTGTGCCGGACCCGAGACACCGTCGCCGACAAGCGGCGCCGGTGGCAGTCCTGAATCGAACAGGGCGAGCCGTCACACCGACACGGACTCGCCCGTCTGGAGACAAGTCATGCAGCAACCCGCCCTGCCCGGCGCCGGCCGGCCGCACACGCCTACCCCGAATTCCTCCCCCCGCCATCCGATCCACCGATTCACGCGCTCGCTGTTCGGCCAGGTGCTGATCGCGCTGGTGCTCGGCACGGTGCTCGGCCTGGCCTTCCCCGAGTTCGCCGCCAAGCTCAAGCCGCTCGGCGACGCGTTCATCAAGCTGATCAAGATGCTGATCGCGCCGATCGTGTTCTGCGTGGTCGTCGCCGGCATCTGCGGCGCCGGCGAGCTGAAGAAGGTCGGCCGCGTCGGCGTCAAGGCGGTGGTCTACTTCGAGATCGTCACCACCATCGCGCTGGCGCTCGGCATCCTGCTGGCCTACGTGTTCCAGCCCGGCGCCGGCATGAACGTCAACCCGGCTTCGCTGGACGCCTCGGCGATGAGCGCCTATGTCGACAACGCAGCCAAGGTGGCCAGCGGCGGCACCGTCGACTTCCTGCTCAAGCTGATTCCGTCGACCATGATCGGCGCCTTCTCGTCGGGCGACGTACTGCAGGTGCTGCTGGTCTCGGTGCTGTTCGGCTGCGCGCTGTCGCTGATCGGCGAGCCGGGCCGGCCGCTGGTCAGGCTGATCGACACCTTCTCGCAGACGCTGTTCAAGATGATGGGCTTCATCATCAAGCTGGCGCCGCTCGGCGTGCTGGGCGCGGTGGCCTTCACCGTCGGCAAGTATGGCATCGGCTCGCTCAAGCAGCTCGGCTTCCTGGTGGTGCTGTTCTACGGCGCGGTCGTCGTGTTCGTCGCCGTGGTGCTGGGCACCGTGATGCGGATGTCGGGCTTCTCGGTGTTCAAGCTGATCAAGTACCTGCGCGCCGAACTGCTGGTGGTGCTCGGTACGGCCTCGTCGGACAGCGTGCTGCCGCAGGTCATGCGCAAGCTCGAGTTCATGGGCATCCGCAAGTCGGTGGTCGGCCTGGTGATCCCGACCGGCTATTCGTTCAACCTCGACGCCTTCTCGATCTATCTGACGCTGGCGGCGGTGTTCATCGCGCAGGCGACCAACACGGCGCTGTCGATGGCCGACCTGCTCGGCATCCTGGCCGTCGCGCTGGTGACCTCTAAGGGCGCGCACGGCATCCCCGGTTCCGCCATCGTGATCCTGGCCGCGACGCTGTCCGCGCATCCGGCAATCCCGGCGATCGGCCTGGTGCTGGTGCTGTCGGTCGACTGGTTCATCGGCATCGCCCGCGCGCTGGGCAACCTGATCGGCAACTGCGTCGCGACCGTGGTGGTGGCGTCCTGGGAAAAGGACATCGACCGCGAACGCGCGCATGCCGTGCTGAACGGCCAGATCCCGGCGGCCGAACTGGACGAAGGGCTCAGCGCGCCGGTGCTCGACGGCCTGGACGGCGTGGAAGGTAGCCAGGCCCCCGGGTATGCGCCGGTGCCGGGTAAAGCCACGGGACGATAGAATTCGGCATTTCCCCCAAGCGCGCCGCCCGCGCTGCGCCCCATGCCCGAGCATATCGACCCTGCCATGACCGCCGAAGCGATTGCCGACGACATCGTCGCGGCGATCGTTTCGCACCGCCTGCCGCCCGGCACCAAGCTGCGCGAGGAGGCTCTGGCGGCGGTCTACCGGGTCAGCCGTACCAAGGTGCGCGCGGCGCTGCTGATGCTGTCCAAGGACAAGGTGATCCAGATCGTGCCCGACAAGGGCGCGTTCGTCGCCAAGCCCAGCGCCGAGGAGGCCCGCGAGGTCTTCGCCGTGCGGCGCATCCTCGAGGCCGCGCTGGCCCGCGAGTTCGTCGCGCGCGCCACCGCCGCCGACTACAAACGCATCGACAAGCATCTGGCCGCGGAGAAGAAGGCGCTGGCCGGCAACGACGCCCAGACCCGCACCCGCCTGCTCAGCGACTTCCATATCCTGCTGGCCGAGGTGGTCGGCAACAAGGTGCTGACCGAGATGCTGCACGAGCTGTCGATGCGCAGCGCGGTGATCACGATGCTGTATCAGTCGCGCCGCGATGCGGCTTGCTCGTCGGACGAGCACCGCGAATTCATCGAAGCGGCGCGCGCCGGCGACGCCGAGCGCGCGGTCGAACTGATGGTCGGCCACCTAAGCCATGTCGAAGGCGCGCTGCACTTCGACGAGGTCCCGGCGCCGGCCGGCAAGGACCTGGTGACGGCGCTGCTGGCCTGACGTCCTCGTCGCCCGTGCATTGCGTCAAAGCCGGGGCCGGCACCGCCGCGACCACCACCACAGCGCGTACACCGCGACATTGATCCCCACCACCAGCGCGCCCAGCCACAGCTGCGTCTCGCGCGTCAGCGCCTGCGGGTACAGCAGCGGCAGCAGATATTGCTCGACGAAGCCGCCGGCATAGCCCTGCTCGCCGGCGGCATGCCGCAACCGATTTTCCAGCGGCGTCAGCGGGCAGATCCAGCCGGTCCATTCGACGGTGGCGCCCCACAGCGCGGCCGGCAGATGCAGCCACGCGACCCGGGGCCAGCGCCACAGCAGCACGCCGCCCGCGACGACAAAGGCGACGAACAGCAGGTGCAGCACCACCACGGCATCGGCCAGCCAGGCAGCCATCGGCCCTCCCCTTCGAAGCCGGCGCCCCGGATGCTTACGCGCCGCCAGCGCGCGCGGTCCAGTAGCCCGGGCGGTTGAACTCGGTCTTCAGATGCTCGATGAAGAAGCGGATCTTCGCGGGTACGGGTCGCTGCTGCGGGTACACCGCCAGGATGTCGTAGTCGGGCAGCGCGTATTCGTCGAGCACCGTGATCAGCTCTCCGCTCTCCAGCTGCGGCAGGATCTCCCACGTCGAGCGCCAGCCCAGCCCCAGGCCTTCGCAGGTCCAGCGGTGCAGCAACTCGCCATCGTTGCAGTCGAGATTGCCGGTCACGCGCACGCTGACGGCCTTGCCGTTGTGGCGGAAGTACCAGCCGCGCTGCTGTCCGCCCTGCAGGTTGAACGCCAGGCAGTTGTGCTGCGCCAGGTCATCCAGCGTACGCGGCACGCCGTGCTTCGCGAAGTAGGCCGGCGTGCCGCACACCACGCGCTTGTTGGTCGCCAGCTTGATCGCGACGAAGTTCGGGTCGATCGCGCCGCCGATGCGGATGCCGACATCGTAGCCCTCGCGCACCAGATCGACGACACGGTCGGTCAGGTTGAACGAGATCTGCACCTCGGGATTGCTGGCGAGGAAGGCCGGCGCGTGCGGGGCCACGTGCTTGCGGCCGAACGCCGCCGGGGCCGAGACAATCAAATGGCCGGTGGCCTTGTGGCGGCCCTCGGCGATCAGCATCTCGGCGCGGTCCAGGTCCGCCAGCGCCTTCTTGCACTGCTCCATGAAGGCGGCGCCCTGCTCCGTCACGACGATGCGGCGCGTGGAGCGGTGCAGCAATTTGACCCCGATGCGCGCCTCGAGCGCGTTGATGCGCCGGCCGATCATCACCGGCGTGACGCCCTGGGTCAGCGCGGCGGCCGCCATGCTGCCCTGCTCCACCACCGAGATGAAGGCTTCGATCTGTTTGAGTTTGTCCACTCTTTGTCTCCTCCCGCGCCCGATTGTGCGCCGCGCCGCGATGCGCCGGCATCCGCCGCGCGCTATGCCGGCAATGCGCCGGAACGCATGACGCCGATGAACGCCAATCAACGCGGACGGTGCGCCGGCGCACGCGCCAGACGACATCATTCCAAACCTCAGGTATGGAATCAACTGATCTCTCTTCCCTTTATCGCAGCGCCAAGGCGGTAATAGGATCGACTCCAACGGAAATTCATCACCATTGGAGACAGACATGCCGAAGATGAGAGCAGTGGACGCGGCGGTGGCCGTGCTGGAAAAGGAAGGCATCACCGTGGCGTTCGGCGTACCGGGCGCCGCTATCAACCCGTTCTATTCGGCGATGCGCAAGACCGGCTCGATCGACCACTACCTGGCGCGCCACGTCGAGGGCGCCTCGCACATGGCCGAGGGCTATACGCGCGCCGAGGCCGGCAATATCGGCGTCTGCATCGGCACCTCGGGCCCGGCCGGCACCGACATGATCACCGGGCTGTATTCGGCCTGGGCCGACTCGATTCCCATCCTCTGCATCACCGGCCAGGCCCCGCGCGCCCGCCTGTACAAGGAGGACTTCCAGGCCGTCGATATCGAATCGATCGCCAAGCCGGTGACCAAGTGGGCCGTGACCGTGCGCGAGCCGGCGCTGGTGCCGCAGGTCTTCCAGCAGGCGTTCCACCTGATGCGTTCGGGCCGTCCGGGTCCGGTGCTGATCGATCTGCCGTTCGACGTGCAGGTCGCCGAGATCGAGTTCGATCCGGAAACCTACCAGCCGCTGCAGCCGTACAAGCCGGCCGCGTCGCGCGTGCAGATCGAGAAGGCGATCGCGATGCTGAACGCCTCCGCCAGGCCGCTGATCGTCTGCGGCGGCGGCGTGATCAACGCCGATGCGGCGGACCTGCTGGTCGAGTTCGCCGAGCTGGTCAACGTGCCGGTGGTGCCGACGCTGATGGGCTGGGGCGTGCTGGCCGACGATCATCCGCTGCAGGCCGGCATGGTCGGGCTGCAGACCTCGCACCGCTACGGCAACGCGAACCTGCTGGCGTCCGACTTCGTGATGGGCATCGGCAACCGCTGGGCCAACCGCCATACCGGCAGCGTCGACGTCTACACCAAGGGCCGCAAGTTCGTGCACGTCGATATCGAGCCGACGCAGATCGGCCGCGTGTTCGGTCCGGACCTGGGCATCGTCTCCGATGCGAAGCTGGCGCTGCAGCAGTTCGTCGAGGTCGCCCGTGAAATGAAGCAGGCAGGCCGGCTGCCGTGCCGCAAGGCCTGGGTCGCCGAGGTGCAGAAGCGCCGCCGCACGATGCATCGCAAGAGCGATTTCGACAACGTTCCGGTCAAGCCGCAGCGCGTCTATCGCGAGATGAACCAGTACTTCCCGCGCGACGTGCGCTACGTCAGCACGATCGGCCTGTCGCAGATCGCCGCGGCGCAGTTCCTGTCGGTCAACCAGCCGCGCCACTGGATCAACTGCGGCCAGGCGGGCCCGCTGGGCTGGACCATTCCGGCCGCGATCGGCGTCAAGGTCGCCTCGCCCGAATCGGACGTGGTGGCGATCTCCGGCGACTACGACTTCCAGTTCATGATCGAGGAGCTGGCGGTGGCGGCGCAGTTCAAGGTGCCGTACATCCACGTGCTGGTCAACAACTCCTACCTCGGCCTGATCCGCCAGGCGCAGCGCAATTTCGAGATGGACTACTGCGTGCAGCTGGCCTTCGACAACATCAACGCGCCGGAGCTCGACGGCTATGGCGTCGACCACGTCAAGGTGGTGGAAGGCCTGGGCTGCAAGGCGATCCGCGTGTTCAAACCCGAGGACATCGCCCCGGCCTTCGCCGAGGCGCGCGACCTGATGGCCGAGTTCTCGGTGCCGGTGGTGGTCGAGGTGATCCTGGAGCGCGTGACCAATATCGCGATGGGTACCGAGATCGACAACATCAACGAGTTCGAGCCGATCGACGATCGCGTCGACGAGGAAGCCGACACGGCGATCCTGACGGAAGAAGCGGAAACGGCCTGACGCGCGCGCAGGCGGACGCGGGCCGATTCATCGGCGTGCCGTCCGCCGCCCTTGGGCCGTAACGACATCACCACCCAGACTGTTGGAGACACCCATGCCGAAACTGGCTGCCAACCTGACCATGCTGTTCAACGAGGTCGGTTTCCTCGACCGCTTCGAAGCCGCCGCGCGCGCGGGCTTTCGCGGCGTCGAGTTCCTGTTCCCCTATGCCTTCCATGCCGATCAGATCGCCGATCGGCTCAACCGCTTCCAGCTCGACCTGGTGCTGCACAACCTGCCGGCAGGCAAGTGGGAAGCGGGCGAGCGCGGCATCGCCTGCCATCCGGATCGCGTCGGCGAATTCCAGGACGGCGTCGGCGACGCGATCCAGTACGCCAGGGCGCTGGGCGTGCAGCAGCTGAACTGCCTGGTCGGCATCCTGCCGCAGAACGTCAGGCGCGAGCAGGCGCAGGAGACGCTGGTCGAGAACCTGCGCTTTGCCGCCCGCAAGCTGGCCGCCGAGAAGATCGACCTGCTGATCGAGCCGATCAATACCTTCGACATCCCGGGCTTCTTCCTGTCGCGCACGCAGCAGGCGCTCGATCTGATCGACCAGGTCGGCGAGCCCAATCTGTACGTGCAGTACGACATCTATCACATGCAGCGGATGGAAGGCGAGATCGCCGCGACGCTGAAGGCCAACCTGCCGCGCATCAAGCATGTGCAGCTGGCCGACAACCCGGGCCGCAACGAGCCGGGCACCGGCGAGCTGAACTACGGCTTCCTGTTCGGCTGGCTCGACCAGATCGGCTACACCGGCTGGGTCGGCTGCGAATACAAGCCGCGCACGACTACCGAGGCGGGACTGGGCTGGCGCGCGCAGTTCGGCGTGCAGTAAGTGGGGGCTGGTACGAACCTCCACGGCAGGCCGTAGGGCTCCCCTCTCGCCCTCGCGGGAGAGGGGTGGGGGAGAGGGCAAGGGCATTCGCAATAGCAATCGCGGTCGATTGACCACCGCCCCTTCCCTCTCCCCCGGCCCCTCTCCCGCGTTGCGGGAGAGGGGAGAAGCCCCCTGCGAGCGGACGGTCCAAGCACTGCCCCAACAATCGGATCCGATTTCTTCCATCACCAAATCCAAGGAGACTCACCATGGCAAACCAACGCAACGTCGGCTTCATCGGCCTGGGCATCATGGGTGCGCCGATGGCCGGCCACCTGCGCGCGGCCGGCCACACGCTGTTCGTCCATGACGTCAATCCCGCGCCGCAGGCGCTGGTCGACGCTGGCGTCACGGTCTGCACCAGCGCCGAGGAGGTCGCCAAGCGCGCCGACATCGTGATCATCATGGTGCCCGACACCCCGCACGTGGAAAGCGTGCTGTTCAGCGAGAAGGGCGTGGCCGCCGCGCTGAAGGCGGCCGGCAAGGAGGCCTCGCACAGCAAGATCGTGGTCGACATGAGCTCGATCTCGCCGATCGCCACCAAGGACTTCGCGGCGCGCATCAACAAGCTGGGCGCGGCGTACCTCGACGCGCCGGTGTCGGGCGGCGAAGTGGGCGCGAAGGCGGCCACGCTGACCATCATGGTCGGCGGCCCGGCCGAGGCCTTCGAGGAGGTCAAGCCGCTGTTCGAGCTGATGGGCAAGAACATCACGCTGGTCGGCGGCAATGGCGATGGCCAGACCACCAAGGTGGCCAACCAGATCATCGTCGCGCTGAACATCCAGGCCGTCGCCGAGGCGCTGCTGTTCGCCTCGAAGGCCGGCGCCGATCCGGCCAAGGTGCGTCAGGCGCTGATGGGCGGCTTCGCCTCGTCGCGCATCCTCGAAGTGCACGGCGAGCGCATGGTCAAGCGCACCTTCGATCCGGGCTTCCGCATCGAGCTGCACCAGAAGGACCTGAACCTGGCGCTGCAGGGCGCCAAGGCGCTGGGCGTGGCACTGCCCAACACCGCGACTGCGCAGGAGCTGTTCAACACCTGCGCCGCCAATGGCTTCGGCAAGCAGGATCACTCGGCGCTGTGCCGCGCGATCGAGCTGATGTCGAACCATACGATCGCGAAGTAAGCCGCCGGCCGCGGGCGCTACCGGCGCCCTCGTCCTGGCCAACCCTGGCGTCGTCCCCGCGAATGCGAGGACCCAGTGACTTCGGAAGCCGCTGGGTTCCCGCGTTCGCGGGAATGACGAGTCGCTCCGCCTACGCTCATCCCGCACCGCCATGTATTCCGATTCCCACGCCGCCCTGCTGACGCCGCCGCGTCGCGACAGTCTTGCCGATCCGCGCGCGCTGCTGCGCGAGCTGTTCGACACAGCGGTTGCCGCGGTCAGTCCGGGCCAATGCCTGCCGCCGCAACTGCCGCCACCGCCCAAGGGCCGTACCGTGGTGATCGGCGCGGGCAAGGCCGCCGCGTCGATGGCGCAGGCGGTCGAGGCCAACTGGCAGGGCGAATTGTCGGGACTGGTGGTCACGCGCTACGGGCACGGGGCATCGTGCTCCCGCATCGAGGTCGTCGAGGCCGCGCATCCGGTGCCCGACTCCGCCGGACAGCAGGCCGCGCAGCGCATGGTCGAACTGGTCAAGGGACTGAGCGCCGACGACCTGGTGCTGTGCCTGATCTCGGGCGGCGGCTCGGCGCTGCTGGCGGCGCCTGCGCCGGGGCTGACGCTGGCCGACAAGCAGGCCGTCAACAAGGCGCTGCTGCGCAGCGGCGCCAATATCGGCGAGATGAACTGCGTGCGCAAGCACCTTTCCGCGCTCAAGGGCGGCAGGCTCGCGCTGCAATGCGCCCCCGCGCGCGTCGAGACGCTGCTGATCTCCGACATTCCGGGCGACGATCCGACGCTGATCGCCAGCGGCCCGACGTTGCCCGACGCCACCACCTGCGCCGATGCGCTGGCGGTGATCGACAAATACGGCATCGAGGTGCCGGCGGCCGTGCGCGCGCATCTGGAGAGCGGCGCCGGTGAAACGCCCAAGCCCGGCGACGCGCGCTTCGAAGGCCATCGCAGCGTGACGCTGGCCACCGCGCAGCAGGCGCTGGAAGCCGCCGCCGCGCGTGCGCGTGCGCTCGGCATCGAGGCCCACATTCTTTCGGATTGCATCGAGGGCGAGGCGCGCGAGGTCGCGCTGGTGCATGCGGCATTGGCGCGCCAGGTCGCGCAGCGCGGCCAGCCTTGGCGCAAGCCCTGCGTGCTGCTGTCAGGCGGGGAGACCACCGTGACCGTGCGCGGCAATGGCCGCGGCGGGCGCAACGCGGAGTTCCTGCTGTCGCTGGCGGTGGCGCTCGACGGCCTGCCCGGCGTGCATGCGATCGCCGCCGACACCGACGGCATCGACGGCTCGGAGGACAACGCCGGTGCGTTGCTGTCGCCCGACACGCTCGAGCGCGCCGCCGCGCGCGGCGTGTCGGCGCGGGCGCGCCTGGCCGACAACGACGGCTACGGCTTCTTCGCCGCGCTCGACGATCTGATCGTCACCGGGCCGACTCGCACCAACGTCAACGACTTCCGCGCGATGCTGATCCTCTGACGATGGCCCTGCGACGCCGCCGCGCCTGCCGGGAACGACAACCACAACAGCAACGGTATCGAATCGCGATCGGCACGCCAGCGTGCCCGATCCCACCGCATCAACGCGAACAACGCGATTACTGCGAACACCGCACCACTGCAATCACCGCAACAGGAGACACCATGCGACGCCAGCGCAAAGCCAAGATCGTTGCCACGCTGGGACCGGCGAGCACCGATATCGCGGTGATCCGGCAGCTGTTCGAGGCCGGCGCCGACGTATTCCGGCTGAACTTCAGCCACGGCACGCACGAGGACCATCGCCAGCGCTATGAAGCCGTGCGCCAGGTCGAGGCCGAGACGGGCCGTCCGATCGCGGTGCTGGCCGATCTGCAGGGACCGAAGCTGCGTATCGGCACGTTCGCGGTCGGCAAGGTCGCGGTCAAGGCCGGCGATCCGTTCGTGCTCGACAGCGATCCGACCCCGGGCGATGCGACGCGCGTGCATCTGCCGCATCCGGAGCTGTTCCGCGTCGCCGCACCGGGCCAGTCGCTGTTGATCGACGACGGCAAGGTGCAGCTGCGGATCGAGTCGGTGTCGGCGGGCAGCATTACCACGCGCGTGGTCAATCACGGCACGCTGTCGGACCGCAAGGGCGTCAACGTGCCCGACGCGGTGATCCCGATTCCCGCGCTGACCGACAAGGACCGCCGCGATCTCGAGTTCGCGCTGTCGCTCGGCGCCGACTGGATCGCGCTGTCGTTCGTGCAGCGTCCGTCGGACATCGTCGAGGCGCGCGAGATCATCGGCACGCGCGCCGGCGTGCTGTCGAAGATCGAGAAGCCGGCCGCGTTGCAGCAGCTCGACGAGATCGTGCGGGTGTCGGACGCGGTGATGGTCGCGCGCGGCGACCTCGGCGTGGAACTGCCGCCCGAGCGCGTGCCGGGCGTACAGAAGCGCATCCTGCGCGTGTGCCGGCAGCTCGGCAAGCCGATCGTGATCGCCACGCAGATGCTCGAATCGATGATCGATTCGCCGGTGCCCACGCGTGCCGAGGCGTCCGACGTCGCCAGCGCGATCTACGACGGCGCCGATGCCGTGATGCTGTCGGCCGAGTCGGCCAACGGCCGCCACCCGGTGCCCGCGGTCGCGATGATGAACCGCATCATCACCGAGGTCGAACGCGATCCGCTCTATCGCAATCTGCTCGACGCCCAGCACGAGGCGCCGCTGTCGACTCGGCAGGACGCGATCTGCGCCGCGCTGCGCGAGGTCACGCAGATCATCGGTGCGGCGGCGACGGTGGCCTACACGTCGTCGGGCGCCACCGCCCTTCGCGCCGCGCGCGAGCGGCCGTGCGCGCCGATCGTCAGCATCACGCCGCATGTCGAGATCGCGCGGCGGCTCGCGCTCGCCTGGGGCGTCCATTCGACCGTCAGCCCGGACGTGCAGAGCGTCGACGAGATGGTCGATGCGGCGACGCGCGCGGCGCTGGCCGAGGGCTATGCCCAGCCGGGCGACCAGATCACCATCGCGGCCGGCATGCCGTTCGGCCAGGGAGGCACCACCAATCTGCTGCGCGTGGCCGAGGTCGGCGGCACCAGGGTGCCGGCCAGCGTCGCGGCCGAGGCTGCCAGCGCCGTGCCCGCGTAACCGGGCCTGCATAACCGGGCCCGCACGAGCCGGGGCGCCCTCCCCGCAATCCCGCGCCGTGCCGCCATTGCTATACTTGGCGGCACTTCGCGGCCGGGCGCCTTTGCCCGTTTCCCGTGGCCGCGACCCTGAACCAGCGGAGCCACCATGCGCCTTGACGACGAAGCCGAAAGCCAACATGTGGAAGACAGGCGAGGCAGCAGAGGCTTCGGCGCAGGCCGCAAGACCATCGGCATCGGCACGATCCTGGTCGCCCTCGCCGCCTCCTACTTCTTCGGCATCGATCCGACCGTGATCATGCAGGGCGCCTCGGTGCTGCAGCAGTCCGAGGCGCCGCAGCAGCAGGCCACCCAGGGCCCGCCCGCCACCGACCCGATGTCCGTGTTCGTCCGCAAGGTGCTCGGCAGCACCGAGCGCACCTGGTCGCGGCTATTCGAAACCGAGCTGAACCGGCGCTACGAGCCGCCGACGCTGGTGCTGTTCACCGGCGCGACGCAGACCGCCTGCGGCATGGGCCAGTCCGCGATGGGCCCGTTCTATTGCCCGGCCGACCAGAAGGTCTATATCGACCTGGCGTTCTACGACGAACTGCGCAAGCGCTTCGGCGCGGCGGGCGACTTCGCCCAGGCCTATGTGATCGCGCATGAGGTCGGCCACCATGTACAGCACCTGCTCGGCGTGTCAGACAAGGTCGACAGCGCGCGCCGCCGCATGGGCGAGGCCCAGGCCAACCAGCTGTCGGTGCGGATGGAACTGCAGGCCGATTGCCTGGCCGGGGTCTGGGCCGCGGCGGCGCAACGCGCCAACCAGCAGCTGCTCGAACCCGGAGATATCGAAGAAGGGCTGCAGGCCGCCGCCGCGATCGGCGACGACCGTCTGCAGCGCCAGTCGCAAGGCTATGTCGTGCCGGAAGCCTTCACGCACGGCACCAGCGAGCAGCGGGTCCGCTGGCTGCGGCGCGGACTCGAATCGGCCGATATCGGCCGCTGCGACGCGTTCGCGGCGCGCCAGCTGTAACGGCCGGCGCGCTCGGCAGGCAACGGACTGCGGAATAAAAAACACCCACCCGGAGAGAGAGAAGGAGGAAAGGAGGTCAACCGGGCAGGTGGGAGATAAACCGGTGTGGCCGGCGCGCTTGCCTTGGGGTGGCCTGGGATGGCTACCCGTGGCGCGGCGCCGGCCCGGCGTCAGACGCGATAGCCGTACAGCGAGCCGTCGCCGCTGCGGGCGTTGTCCAGCGAGCTGGCGGCAATCTCGCCGCTCGGCGCACGGGCGCCTTCGCTGAAGCTGTCGAACTGGCCTTGGCGGGTGCCTTCGCTATAGGGATCGAACTTGCCCTGGCGCGCGCCTTCGCTGAAGGTATCGAACTTGCCCTGGCGGGCGCCGTCGGTGAAGGTGTTGAACTTGCCGGCGCGCAGCGCATCGGCGTAGACGTCGAACTTGCCGACCTTGCTCGAGGTGGCGGGTGCGGCCACGGCGACCGCCGAGGTCGCAGCCACGATGACGGCCAATGCGCCGCCGATGATACGGCTGGTGATCATTTGGGACTCCTTCAACTGAGCTTTATTTGTGTGTCAGCTACCTGCTGCCCCTGAGCGATCTATGTCGCCATGTGAGCACGGGTTGAAGGTTAGTCCCTGGCCTTGCGGCCACAAATGGGGCTGCGACGAACGGTGAGTTGTGCGCCGTGAAACGACAACTTGGCGGAATCAGCGGCGCCCCGCGCGAGGCGCCGCCGCCGGGCCGCCGGCGCCTTACAACGCGAAGTACCGCGTCAACTGCAGCGCCAACTACAGCGTCAACTGCAGCGCCAACTACAGCGTGAACTGCAGCGCCAACTACAGCGTGAACTGGCCGTTCGCCTCGGGCTGATAGGACAGCTCCAGCACCGTCACCCGCTGCTCGCGGCCGTCCGGCAGCCGATAGCTGACCGTCTCGCCCGCGCGGGCGCCCAGCAGCGCCTGTCCGACCGGCGAGAACACCGAGATCCGGCCCGCCTCGAAGTCGGCGTTGTCCGGGTACACCAGCGTCCACTGGCGCGGCGCCGGGTCGCCTTCCAGCGCGCAGCGCACCGACGAGTTCATCGTCACCACGTCCTGCGGAATCGCCTCGGGCGGCACGATCGCCGCACGGGCCAGGATGTCGTCCAGCATCTCGGCGATGCCATTGGCGGGGGCCCGGCTGGCGATGCGCTCCAGTCGGGTCACGTCGAGTTCGGTCAGGTACAGCGTGGGCTGCAGCGAAGCGGATGCGGTCATGGCGGCTCCTGTATGGTGCGCGCGCCTGGGCGCGCTTGTCTGGCTTGTCTGTTGGATTCGGCCGGATCGGCGTCCGCGCGGCGATGGTGCCGGTGGACGCCCGGCGTGCGGCTACTGCGAGCGGCGCGCGTGGCGGGAAAACGATCCGGAAAAGGAGGCTCGGGCCCGGTTCGGCTGGCCCGGCGCGACTGCGGTGCGGCTAGGCTGGGAACCGGGCGGGATCAAGCGGGGCGGGGATTCGGCGCGTGATCCGGCGGAAAGGGACGGCGGCCAGACCGGCCGCCATACGCGGTGCGCGCATCAGCGGTGCGCGCATGCGGGCCGCGTTCGCAATCTGCCGCGCCACGCGCACGCCGGCCAGCCGGGCAAGGCGGCGGGCCTGGGCGAACGAGACGAAGCGGCGAGCGAACATCGGCAAGGGGTGCGGTTTGGGAATGCGGCGCCGTGGCCGCGGTCCCGAAAGTTGTAGTTCGGAAGCTAAAACCGGGAGCTCAAAAAAAAGCGGGCGCGACGAATCGCGTGACCGGTTAGCGGGATGCTAGCACAGCACCGGCAAAGTGGCGCGGCCGCGACCACCGCGGCTCAATGCGGATGGCCGGCTTCGGTGCGGTGGCACTCGCAAGGTCCGCCGCCGGCCGCCTGCTGCAGGTTCTGCAGGATGCCGCATTCGCTGGCGCGGTGGCCTTCCTCGCAGGTGTGCCGCAGCGCCCGCAACTGGCTCTCCAGCGCCTCCAGCGCGAGCCGCTGCGCGTGGATCTGCTCGATCTGCCGGTCCAGCAGCGAATTGATGCCGTCGCAGGCCGCGCTCGGATCGCGTGCGAAATCGCGCAGCCGGCGCACGTCGGACAGGCTCATGCCGAGCGAGCGGCAGTGACGCACGAAGTTCAGCTGCACCAGATGGGCGTCGCCGTAGCGGCGATAGCCGTTGTCCTCGCGCTGGGGCGCATCGAGCAGCCCTTCGCGCTCGTAGTAGCGGATCGTCTCCGCGTCGCAGCCCGACTGGCGGGCGAGTTCTCCGATTCTCATGATCCCCACCTTGTAGCGATTACAGGGTTTTCAAGAGGCAGTGTAGTGCAGCGGTGTGCGCTTTGCCTTTGACCCGGTGCCTGCAATGGTCTCTGGTCCTCGGTGGTGCTCCGAAGCCGCTGGGCCGCCGCCTTCGCGGGGGCGACGGGAACGGACCGATTTCCCGCCCGAATGGCGCGTTCGCATCTCGGGTAGAATCGCCCAACCGGGTCGGCCCGAGAAGCTGGCCCGGATCGCTTTCGATACCCCACGCGAACCTCGTGCTGCGCTCCGCCACCTTCGTGCGATCGCTGCAGCGACTGCTCCGGCTGTCGCTGTTGCCGCTGCTGCTTGCCCTGCTGCCGCTGCATGGCTGGGCAGGCGCCGGCATGCCCGCAGGCGGCGCGGCCACGCACGCGACCGAATCGGTCGAGGCCGCCAAGGCGATCGACGTCGTCGCGACCATCGACACGGTACTGGCCGGCGCTTCGGATCTGTTGAGCGCCACCGCCGACCCGGCATCGGACTGCGGCGCGCCCGCGCCCTCCCCGTTCGCCGATGCCGGCGAAGCCGCGCCGTCCGGCGCCGATCTGGCCGAACAGCTGCTGCTTCCCTCGGCGCCCGCCATGACGGACGCCGGCGGCCGCGCCGGCCCGCCCGCCTACGCCGCGCTGCGGCTGCCCGAACCCGACCTGCCACTGCTGCCGCGCCCGCCGCGCGGCTGAATCCCGGCCGTCCGCGCCGATCCCGAACCCGAAGCCCCGCGAGCCTTCGCGGGCCTTCGCCATGCGGCTCTGTCCGCGCCTTTTCCCTGTTGACTGAACCAAGATGAAACGCGTCCTGCTTTTCCTGGCGACCAACCTCGCCGTCATGATCGTGCTGAGCATCACTGCGAGCCTGCTCGGCGTGAATCGCTTCCTGACCGCCAACGGCCTGAACCTCGGCATGCTGCTCGCCTTCGCCGCGCTGATGGGCTTCGGCGGCGCCTTCATTTCGCTGCTGATGTCCAAGACCATCGCCAAATGGTCGACCGGCGCGCAGGTGATCACCCATCCGAGCACCAGCACCGAACTGTGGCTGCTGCAGACCGTCGAGAAGCTGGCCCAGCGCGCCGGCCTGCCGATGCCCGAGGTCGCGATCTACGAGGGCGAACCCAATGCCTTCGCCACCGGCGCGACCAAGAACAGCTCGCTGGTGGCGGTGTCGACCGGCCTGCTGCAGAGCATGTCGCGCGAAGAGGCCGAGGCCGTGCTGGCGCACGAGGTCGCGCACGTGGCCAACGGCGACATGGTGACGCTGACGCTGATCCAGGGCGTGGTGAACACCTTCGTGATCTTCCTCGCCCGCGTGGTCGGCTACTTCGTCGACTCGATGCTGCGCCGTAACGACGAGGAATCGAGCGGCCCCGGCATCGGCTACATGGTCACCGTGATCATCTGCGAAATCGTGTTCGGCATCCTCGCCAGCATCATCGTCGCGGCGTTCTCGCGCCATCGCGAGTTCCGCGCCGACGCCGGCGCCGCCCGCCTGATGGGCACGCCGTCGCCGATGGTAGCGGCGCTGCGCCGCCTGGGCGGCATGGAAGCCGACGGCCTGCCGCAGAACATGCAGGCGATGGGCATCTCTGGCGGCAAGTCGTGGCTGGCGCTGTTCTCCAGCCATCCGCCGATCGAGGCCCGCATCGCGGCGCTGCAAGGCACCCGCTGAAACCGGTCCGCGCAGACCGGCCGCGGCCACATCAGGCGGCCGCGTTCACCGGTTCCCGCGGCGCCCCGGTCTGCGTCTGCGTTTGCGTCGACTGCGCGCGGAACGCGGCGCGATAGCGTTCCGGCGTGGTGCGCAGATGGCGCAGAAAGGCCTGCCGCATGCCGTCGGCACTGCCGAATCCCGCCATGCGCGCCACCGTCTCCAGCCGGCGGTCGCTCTGTTCGAGCGTCCGCCGCGCCGCCTCGACCCGCTGCGTCTCGACGTAGCGGGCCGGCGTCTGCCCCACCTGCCGCGCGAACACCCGCGCGAAATTGCGCGGGCTCATCGACACACGCTCGGCCAGCGCGCCGACCGACAGGTCCGCGTCCAGATGGTCCGCGATCCATCCCTGCAACTCCCTCAGCTCCGGACTCTGCGCCGCCTGCGCCTGCAGCGCGCTGGAGAACTGCGCCTGGCTGCCCGGCCGCCGCAGGAACAGCACCAGTTCGCGCGCCACCGCCAGCGAGACCGCGTGGCCCAGATCGTCCTCGACCAGCGCCAGCGACAGGTCCATGCCCGCGGTGACGCCGGCCGACGTGTACAGGCGCCCGGCCTGGATCCAGATCGGATCGGCATCGACCGTCACGCGCGGATGCCGCCGCGCCAGTTTCTCGGCATGGCGCCAGTGCGTGGTGGCGCGCTGCGTATCGAGCAGCCCGGTGCGCGCCAGCACGAAGGCGCCGGTGCACACCGCGCCTAGCCGTCGCACGCGCGGTGCCATCTCCCGCAGCCAGTGGATCAACGCGGCGTTGTCGGCCGCCGCCGCATGCCCGGCGCCGCCGGCCAGCAGCAGCGTGTCCACCGGGCCCGGCAAGGTCTCGGCGATCCGGTGGAACGGCGCATCAGCCAACAATCGGATGCCGCTCTCGGTACGGATCACCGCGTCGTCGCTGACGCTGGCGATGCGGATCTGATAGGACGGATTAGGCCGCCCGGACAGCCGGTTGGCCTGGCCGAACACGGCCGTGGGGCCGGTGACGTCGAGCTCCTGCGCCGGGTCCGGGGCGACGATCAACACCACGCGGGGCGTGTCCGAGACGGAATGCAGATGGCTGGGCATGGGCTTGGTGGGCTTCCTTGGCGAAGGGGGCAAGGTCCTCGCCAGAGCGAGCGTGAAGGCCGGTATGCGGCCGATCATACCGGTGCGAGCGCCCGGCTGCGCCGCTGCCAGCCCAGCGTGATCAGCAGCGCCACGGCCAGCGCCGGCAAGGCCGCCAGGTTCACCGCATCCCAGCCGTAGTGGTGCAGGATCTGGCCCGCCGCCAGCGTCGCGGCGGCGGTCAGCACCGCGGTCGAGAACTCGGCCACCGCCTGCGTCCGCGCCCGCTCCGCATCGCGATAGCTGCTGGTCAACAGGGTCGTGCCGCCGACGAACATGAAATTCCAGCCCACGCCCAGGCAAAGCAGCGCGGCATAGAACGCGGGCAGCGAGGTCGAGGCCAGCGCGATCACGCTGGACAGCGCCGACAGCCCGATGCCGGCCATCAGCATCGCCGGATTGCCAAAGCGCTGCAGCAGCCAGCCCGACACGAAGGACGGCGCGTACATGCCGACCAGATGCCATTCGATGATCTGCGCGCCCTGCGCGATCGTGTGGTTGCAAGCAACCGCGGCGATCGGCGTGGCCGTCATCACGAACATCATCACCGCGTTGCCGATGCCGTTGTTGGCGAAGGCGGCCTGGAACACCGGCTGGCGCACGATCTCTCCCAGCGGGCGCGCGGGCAACTGGGATTCCGGATTGCTCCCGGCCGGCGGCGGAGGCGGCTCGCGATAGGCAAAGGCCAGCAGCAGCACCGTCGCCACGCCGAAGGCCGCCACCACGGCATAGGAACCGGCGAACGGCAGCGGGCTCATCAGGTCGGTCGACCAGGCGGCAATCGCCGGGCCGCAGACCGCGGCCACCACGCCGCCGGTCAGCACGGCCGAGATCGCGCGCGGCTTGTCCGCGGCCGGCGCGGCATCGGCGGCGGCCAGCCGATAGAAGCGCGCAAAGGCCTGGAACACGCCGACCAGCGCGGTGCCGGCGCAGAAGGCCAGGAAATCGTGGCGGGCGATGGCCCAGACCGAGATCAGGCCGCCCGCGGTGCAGGCGATGCCGCCCAGGCAGAAGGCCAACCGCCGCCCGAGCCGCTCGATCAGAAAGGCCGCCGCGATCGCGGTGACCGCCGATGCGACCGTGATCAGTGCGAACGGCACGGTGGCCAGCGCCTTGTCGGGCGCCAGCGTGTAGCCGACCAGGCCGGTCAGCGTCAGGTCGACCGACAGGGCGGACGTGAACAGCGCCTGGCAGATCGCCAGCACGCGGGCATGAGACATCGGGGACATCGGCTTCATCGGGACGTTTCCTCGGCTTCTGTGGATTGGCAGGGATGCCACCGAGCTTAAAAGTCCCGCGAGCTGGCCTTCGGACAACGATCCGTGGATTTCTGCCAAGCGGCCGGACCAGGCGCGCGAGGCGACGAGGGATGCGAAGAATGCGAGGGCGCCGCGGTGCGAGCGGCGCAGGTCCCAGGACGAGAAGACGAGAAGACGAGAGGGCGAAGGCGCGCGCCGCCGCCCTACTCCGCCACCCGGCCGCGCAAGGCCTTGATCTGGCTGCGCTGCGTCTTGCCCTCCAGCCGCCGCAGCTTCGACGCGAACGTCGGCCGCGTCGGTCGACGCACCGGCGGCGGCACCGCCACGCTGTCGACCAGCTCGTGCAGCCGCCGGACCGCTTCGTCGCGGTTCAGTTCGAGACTGCGGTGCTGCTGCGCCTTGATCACGATGACGCCGTCACGCGTAATGCGATGGTCGTGCAGCTGCAGCAGGCGCTGCTTGTGGTCCTCGGCCAGCGAGGACGCGCGGACATCGAAGCGCAGATGCACCGCGTTCGACACCTTGTTGATGTTCTGCCCGCCCGCCCCCTGCGCGCGGATCGCGGTGATCTGGTACTCGTGGTGGGGGATGGCGACGGGCATGGTCGGTCAACTTGGGGTGGGGCGGCGCGCTTCAAGGTCAGTCCGGCGCGCTTCGGGCAAAGTTCCGGCGGCCGGAGCGGCCGGACTCCGCGATGCGCGCGGCTATCCCCGCAGTCTTGGGGTCCAGTCCTCGATTGCCCCGCTCTGGCGGCGGCGCTCGAACAGCCGCCGCCACGAATCGACCAGCGGCAAGGCCAGTACCGCGTCCAGCAGTTCCGGATCGGTCTCGCGGTCGCGCACCAGGCCGGCCAGCCGCGCCACCGACCAGTCGGCATGCGGCCGCTCCAGCAGCACCGCGGCATCGCCAGCCCGCAGTGTGCCCGGCTCCAGCACGCGGAAATACCAGCCGATGCGCAGGCTCTGCTGCACCAGCGCCGACATGTCTTCGCGACCGAACCGCACGTTCAGCTTCCAGCATGGCTGCCGCGGTTGCGACAGCTGCAAGGTGGCCGAGCCGATCCGCCAGATGTCGCCGATGCAGACGCCATGCTCGTCGCCGCCGGCCCAGCTCAGGTTCTCGCCGAATGCGCCGGCGCGCTGCAGCACCGGCAAGGGGCCGATGTCTTGCCGCCATGTCGCGTAGTGCTGCCACGGGTAGCAATGGACCGCCTTCTCCGGCCCGCCATGGATGCGGCGGTCACCCTGTTCGTCGCCGTGCAGCCCCAGCGTACCCACCGCGACGGGAGCGCAGACGGGATGCTTGTCGATCGCGCTCTGCTTGCCGGGCTTGCTGGGTCCGCCATAAGGCTTGGCGGTGCCGGTCAATACCTCGCGGATCGTGACCTGGGACGGGCTCACGGCGGATTCTCCTGGACGGGATGGAATGGGGCAGACGCGCGCGGAATACCTGTGCGTCATCAAGGCGGCAAGTGTAGCGCCGAACACAGGAACGCTGCCGGTCGCTTCGCGACCCTCAGAACCCCGTGGCCTTCACCGCCTTCAGGAAGCCGTTCAGCGAACGGTCAGGGGTCTCGTGGAAATGATCGTCCAGCATCCGGATCGCCCGGCAGCGATCGAGGCGAAAGCTCCGGTAGTCCTCGCGCGCCGTGCACCACGCCGCCAGCAGCCAGACATTGCCCCAGAAGAACAGGCCCAGCGGCTGCACCACACGTTCCGTGAGCCGCTGCTGCGCGTCGCAGTAATCGAGCCGCAGCAGCCGCTGCTCGCCCATGGCGCCGTGGACGACGTCGAAGGCCTCGCGAACCTTGCTGTCGTGCATATAGGCCGGCGCGAAGACCCGGCTCTGCTGCGCCGACAACCGGCGCGTCGGTGGCAGCGCCGCCACCAGCTTCTCCAGCGCCGGATCGGCCGCGGCGGCGAGCGCGCCCCCGCCCCAGGCCTTCAGCATCCTCAGCCCCGCCACCAGCGCCTCGACTTCGATCCCGGAAAACATCAGGGGCGGCACGTCGAAGTCCGCCCGCAGCCGATAGCCGATCCCGGCCTCGCCTTCGATCGGCACGCCGGAAATCGACAGCGCCTGGATATCGCGATAGACCGTCCGCTCCGACACCCCCAGCCGCTGCGCCAGCAGCGCCGCCGTGGTCAGGCGGCGGCCGCGCAGGACCTGGACGATCTGGAACAGGCGGTCGGCGCGGCGGCTCATGAGCGTGGGTCGGACAGAGGCACGGTCAAAGGCACGGTCAGCGGTTGGCCGGCACGGGCTCGTGCAGGCCGATCTTGTTGCCTTCGCTGTCGATGATGTGGGCGATCCGTCCGATCTCGTCGGGCAGCTCCATCGGACCGAACACGGTCTTGCCACCCGCGCCGGCCACGCGTGCCAGCAGGTCGTTGAGCACCGGCGTATGCAGATAAGGCAAGCTGCCCTCGGTACTCGGCTTGAACCCCTCGCCGGCCACCAGCGCGCCACCGGAATGGGAATGCGGAAAGATTGCCATGTCGATCTCGCTCATCGTTTCCCGGCGCAGCTTCGTCTCGAAGACCCGCTCGTAGAACTGCACGGCGCGCGCCATATCGACGACAGGAATCTCCAGCCAGTTGATCAGAACGTTTTGCATGATGCCACCTCGGTGGTCGTTGAAGGAGACCGCAGTTTGCGAGGGGGCTGCTGACAGCGTGGTGTCAGGAGGCACGATGTTGGCCGGCATCCGGGTATCCGGAAGGCGGGGCGGAGACATCGACGGTACTAAACTAGCCTAGCGCGAATGCGACGATATCTGGGTCTCCATCATGGCGCAGAACATTTACGACAATCCGGATTTCTTTATTGGCTACAGCCAATTGCCTCGCCAAATCCATGGCCTCGACGGGGCGCCCGAGTGGCCGGCCATACGAGCCATGCTGCCCGATTTGACAGGTAGCCGTGTCGTCGACTTCGGCTGTGGCTTTGGCTGGGCAACGAGATGGATGCGCGAGCAAGGCGCAGCTTCGGTTCTTGGGCTGGATATCTCCGAGAACATGCTAACGCGGGCAAGAGCGGACACGACGGATCCGAACATCGAATATCGGATCGCAGATATCGAGACGGTGGAGTTACCCGAGTCGGCTTTTGATTTCGCCTACAGCGCGCTGACGTTCCACTACATCAAGGACTTCGAACGTCTGGCCCGGATGATTTATCGGGCCCTGGCGCCGGGCGGCGGCATGGTGTTCACGATTGAACATCCCATCTTCACGGCTGCCGCCGATCCACGCTGGATCGTCGACGGGGACGGCCGCAAGACGTGGCCGGTCAATCGTTATTCGGTCGAGGGGGAACGCCGGACCGACTGGTTTGCGAAAGGCGTGTTGAAGTACCACCGGACCATCGCCACCACGCTCAATACGCTGATACGAGCCGGATTTACGGTCCAGGACGTCGAAGAATTCGCTCCCTCCGCGGAACAGATCAGATTGAATCCCGGGCTGGAAGAGGAAATCGAGAGGCCGATGATGCTTCTCGTCGCCGTAGCGAGATAGCGTGATTGGCGCGCCCGGCTGGGATCGAACCAGCAACCCCTGCCTTCGGAGGGCAGTACTCTATCCATTGAGCTACGGGCGCACGAGAGGCGGCGGGAGCCGCGCGGTCGACTGCGGCGAATGCCGTCGTCGGAAAGTCGCATAGGATACCGCGTTTGCCGTGGCGCGTCCATGCCGGCGCATCTTTTCCCGGGCCCTACGGGTTTCGTCCGAGGCGCTTTTCGCGCCATCGGGAGGGGCTTTGCGGCTATAATCGCCCGTTATTTGCGCAAAAGCGGGGCTGCGTCTCGTCCACTCGGACGGCGCGCCAGGCGGCATGGGGTGTGGCTGTCAGGCTCGGCAGACTCGAAAGCGCGGAGGGGGCGGCAGTCAGGCCCAGACACGGACCAACGAAAGGCCGCCAAGCGGAGCGGTCACGGGTTTCCTGCAAAATCGAGAGTTCAGCATGAGCGACGTCCATAACGAACACGAGTCTCCCATCAAGACCCCGAAGCAGCTGATCGCTGTGGTGATTGCCGCCTTCGTGGTGCCGATCACCGTGATCATCCTGCTGGTCAGCTTCGTCGGTTACGGTGGCCCGGAAGGCGCCGGCTCCACCGATACGGCGGAAGCGGTGGTTGACCGCATCAAGCCGGTTGCCTCGCTCGAACTGCGCGATCCCAATGCCCCGCGCGTCTACAAGACCGGCGAACAGGTCTATACCGCCGTCTGCGCGGCCTGCCACGCCACCGGCGCGGCTGGTGCGCCGAAGTTTGGCGCCGCCGGGGACTGGAGCGCCCGCCTCGGCCAGGGCCACGACGGCCTGCTGAAATCGGTGATCGCCGGCAAGGGCGCGATGCCCCCGCGCGCCGGCACCTCGCCGGACGATTTCTCCGATTACGAACTGGACCGTGCGATGGTGCATCTGGTCAACTCGGCCGGCGGCAAGCTGCAGGAGCCTGCCGCGCCCGCGCCGGCCGCAGCGACCACCGCAGCGGCTTCGGAACCCGCCGCACCGGCGGCTGACGCTGCGGCGGCCGCTCCGGCTCCTGCTCCTGCCGCCGCTGCACCAGCGGCACCGGCCGCTCCGGCCCCGGCAGCCGCTGCACCGGCTCAAACGACGGCTGCAGCCCCGGCCGCCGCGTCGGCGGAAGTCGGCAAGCGTGTCTACGATCAGGTCTGCGCCGCGTGCCACGCCGCCGGCGTTGCCGGTGCGCCGAAGGTCGGCGACAAGGCCGCCTGGGCGCCGCGCATCAAGGAAGGCATGGACGCCGTCCACAACTTTGCGCTGAAGGGCAAGGGCGTGATGCCGCCGAAGGGCGGGTACGCCGGCCCCGACGCCGACGTGATTGCGGCAGCCGACTACATGGTCAACGCGTCGAAGTAAGGCTGCGACACCGGGGCGCCAGCGCGGCGCCCGACTCCGCAGCACAAAAAAGCCAGCGGCATGCCGCTGGCTTTTTTACGTCTGCCGTTCGGCCGCGCTATACCACACGCGAGTATCGGGGCGTCGGCGCCGCCCCGGAGCGGGATGTCGGCGGCATCCGTAGCAGCGGGTGCGCCACCGCCTGTTCAAAAACGGGATCCGACTCGGTTGTGGGTTGCGCCGCGGCCGTCCGGTCGCCCCGCAGGTAGCGATCGAACACCATCGCCACGCGTCGCACCAGCAGCCGTCCCAGCGGCGTCACGTCGATCCGCTTATCGGATATCCGCACCAGCCCCTGCTCCGCGAGCGACGCCAGCTCGGCGCGCTCGGCGGCAAACCTGGCGTCGAAGTCGATGCCGTGCCGCCGCGCGACCGCCGCAGTATCGAGTACGCCGTGGCACATCAGCGCGCCGATGATGTCCTTGCGCAGCCGGTCGTCGGCGTCGCATCGATGGCCGCGCAGCACGGGCAGCCTGCCGGCATCGAGCGCGCCGTAGTACTCGTCCAAAGTACGCGCGTTCTGCACGTAGCGGCCGGCCACCGCGCCGATCGCCGAGATGCCGAAACCGAGCTGGTCGTGACCGGCGTGGGTCGCATAGCCCTGGAAGTTGCGCTGCAGCCGTCCTTCGCGCTGGGCGCGGGCCAGCGCGTCGTCCGGCAGCGCGAAGTGGTCCATGCCGATATAGACATAGCCGGCCGCGGTCAGCCGCTCGATGGCCGAAACCAGGATGTCCAGCTTTTCGCCGGCCGACGGCATCGCGGCCTCGTCGATCCGCCGCTGCGGCTTGAAGACGTGCGGCAGATGCGCGTAGCTATACAGCGACAGGCGGTCCGGCCGCATCTCCAGCACCCGCTCGATCGTCGCGCCAAGGCGGGCAGCGGTCTGGTGCGGCAGGCCGTAGATCAGATCCATGCTGACCGACAGTAAACCGAGCCGCCGCGAGGCGGCCACCACGCGGCGGGTGTCTTCCACCGGCTGCACGCGATGGATCGCGGCCTGCACCTGGGGATCGAAGTCCTGCACGCCGAGGCTGACGCGATTGAAGCCTAGCTCGACGAGCAGCGCCATCCGTTCTTCGTCGACGCGGCGCGGATCGATCTCGATCGAATGCTCGCCGTCCGCGCGCAGATCGAAGTGCCGATGCAGTGCGGCCATGACCTGCCGCATTTCGGCGGGATCGAGGAAGGTCGGCGTACCGCCGCCCCAGTGCGACTGCACGACCGGCCGGCGCTCACCCAGCCGGGCTGCCACCAGCGCCATCTCGCGCGCCAGATAGCGGACATAGCGCGCACTGCGGCCGTGATCGCGCGTGATGATCTTGTTGCAGCCGCAGTAGTAGCAGATGTTCTCGCAGAAGGGGATATGCAGGTAGAGCGACAGCGGCGCGTCGGCGCCCCCTGCCCGGCAGTCGTCCAGCGCCGACAGGTACGCGTCCTCGCCGAAGCCGGCATGGAAGCGATCGGCGGTCGGATAGGACGTGTAGCGCGGTCCGTTGACGTCGATCCGCTCGGCGAGCCCGCGGAAATCGGCGAGGTCGGAGCGGCGGATGACGGAGTCGGGAGCGGCGGCGGGAGCGGAATGGAGGAGGGTCGTTGCCATGCGGCGGCCTTTTGAGGAATCCGATTCGATGCTAGCCAGATCGGCACGCGCCGGACTTGACCGACATCAAGCCCGACGCATCGGGCCCGGCGCGGAGCCTTCGGCGCAACACCCTTGCGCCGAAGGCTGCAGTCAAACCACCGTGGCGGAGTTACCGGCTTACTCCCGCGGCAGCGTCACCGTCGCCCGCAGACCGCCTTCCGGCCGGTTCTCCAGCATCAGTTCGCCGCCATGGCGCGCCACCGCGTCGGCGGCGATGGCCAGGCCCATGCCGACGCCGCCGGTGGCCCGGCTGCGCGAGGACTCGATGCGGTAGAACGGCTCCATCACGCGCCCCAGTTCGTCCGGCGGAATGCCGGGGCCATCGTCGTCGACATCGATGACGACCTTGTCCGGCGCATCGGTCATTGCCACGCGGGCGCCGCCGCCATAGCGGTGCGCGTTCTCGATCAGATTGACCAGCGCGCGGCGCAGCTCGGCCGGATAGACTGCCAGCGGCTGCGCCGAGCCGCTGCACGAGACCTGCTGGCCCAGTTCCATCGCATCGTCGACGACGGCCTGCACCAGCGCGGCGATGTCGACGCGCTGGCGCGGGCCGGCGGCGCCTTCGCGCTCGCGCAGATAGCCGAGCGTGGCATCGATCAGCGCGTTCATCTCGGCGAGGTCCTGACGCAGCCGCCGGCTCGTGTCGGCATCGTCTAGCCGCTCGATGCGCAAGGCCATCCGGGTCAGCGGCGTGCGCAGATCGTGCGAGACCGCGGCCAGGAAGCGAGCCTGCTGCGCCAGCTGGGTCTGGATCCGTTGCTGCATGCGATTGAAGGCGCGCGCGGCCTCGCGCGCCTCGTTCGGTCCGCCCTGTTCGTCGAGCGGTGGCGCGTGGACGTCCTGGGTCAGCCTGCCGGCGCCGCGCGCGAGCTGCTGCACCGGGCGCGCCAGCACGCGCGCACCGACCCAGGAGGCGGCCACGATCGCGGCGAACTGGAACAGCATGCCGAATGGCGGTGGCCTGCCCGGACCGGGCGGGCCTGGCGGGCGCGGTGGGCCCGGCGGCGGACGCTGGCCCTCGTGCGCCGGTGCGGCGGGCCGGTCGGCGGTACCACCGACGGCGTGGCTGCCGTGCCGGGGACCGTGCCGCGGAAACACGCTCTCCACCACGGTCACGCCAAGGATATGCACCGCAACCATGATCGCCGCCATCGCGACGAACAGGCGCACGAACATCGTGTCGAAGCGACGCGCCGCCACTGGCTCAGCCCTGCACGCTGGCGGTAAAGACGTAGCCCTCGCCGCGAACCGTGCGGATCAGGCCGGGCTCGCGCGGGTCCTCGCGCAGCTTCTGCCGCAGCCGCGACACCAGCAGGTCGATGCTGCGATCGAACAGATCCAGTTCGCGGCCGCGCGCCAACTGGATCAGCCGTTCGCGATCGAGGATCTGCTGCGGATGGTCAAGAAAGGCCAGCAGCAGCCGGAATTCCGCGTTCGACAGCGGCACCACGGTATCGTCGCGGTCGACCAGCTGGCGCAGCACCGTATGCAGGCGCCAGTCGCCGAAGCGCAGTTCGACCCGGGCGCGCGCCGCTGCCGCAGAAGGGCCGGCCCGCATGCCGCGCTCGCCGCCGCGGCTGCGCCGCAGCACCGTATGGATGCGGGCGACCAGCTCTCGCATTTCGAAGGGCTTGGTGACGTAGTCGTCGGCCCCCACCTCCAGGCCGACCACGCGATCGGCCAGTTCCGCCCGCGCGGTCAGCATGATCACCGGCAGATCGCCCTGCTCCCGCAGTTCGCGGCACAGCGCCAGGCCGTTCTCGCCCGGCAGCGACAGGTCGAGGATCACCAGGTCGTAGGCTTGGGCGGCCAGCGCGGCCCGCATGGCGGCGCCGCCTTCGACGCCGTCCGCAGCGATGCCGAAGGTCGACAGGTAGTCGGCAAGCATCGTGCGGATTTGCGCGTCGTCATCGACGATCAGCAGGCGGATTGCCGCGGGCGCGGCATCGGGAAGACTCAGGTCCATCGAGGAGGAAGGGAAGAAGCGGTGTGCCGCGGCGCCGAGCGGCCTCGGCGATCCGGCACTGTAGCAGCCCGATGTTGCAGGCCCTTGGCCGCTTTGTATCGGCGCTGATACGAAAGGCCTCGCGTACCCGGCGCTGCGCTTCAGCCGGCCGCGGCCTTGGTGCCGAGCAGCGCCTTCAGTCCCGCCAGCCGGTCCTTCGGGCTCATCGCCGGCGTCTCGTCCTTCGGTGCCGGGGCTTCCTCGAGCTTCATCTCGCCGATGAAGCGCGACGGCTGGCACGAGTAGGTGTCGCGCGCGCGCTTGCGCTTCTTGCACCAGCTGATATGCAGGCTGCGCTGCGCGCGCGTGATGCCGACATACATCAGGCGCCGCTCCTCCTCGATCTTCTCGTCGCTCAGGTCCTCGTCCTCGCGGCAATGCGGCAGGATGCCCTCCTCCACGCCGACCAGGAACACGTGCGGATATTCGAGGCCCTTGGACGCGTGCAGCGTCGACAGCCGCACTGCATCCGGATCCTCCTCGCGGCCCTCGAGCATGCTCATCAGCGCGACCGTCTGCGTCAGCTCCAGCAGGTTCTTGCCTTCGTCGCCGAAGCCGTCGGCGGTGTCGAAGCCGGTCGCCTCGCCGTCCGCGGCCTCCGGCTTGGTGCCCTTGCGCTTGAGCCAGTCGAGGAATTCCAGCGTATTGGTCCATTTGGCCTGGGCCTGGCGCTCGTCGAAGGTGTCGTACAGATAGGCTTCGTAGTGGATGCCTTCCATCAGATCGTCGAGCACCTCGGTGGCCGGATCGCGCGCGGCACGGTCGGCCAGCCGCACCATCGCCTCGCAGAAGGTGCGCAGCGGCTCGAGCTGGCGCGGCTGCAGCTTGCCTTCGATGCCGCCCATCATCGCCGCCTCGAACAGCGACACCTTGGCCTGCCCGGCGAAGGTGCCCAGCACCTCCAGCGTGGTATTGCCGACCCCGCGCCGCGGCGTGGTGACCGCGCGGATAAAGGCCGGATCGTCGTCGGGATTGGCGATCAGCCGCAGATAGGCACAGATGTCCTTGATCTCGGCCTTGTCGAAGAAGCTCTGCCCGCCGGACAGCACATACGGGATGCGCTCGCGGCGCAGGATCTGCTCGAACAGCCGCGCCTGGTGGTTGCCGCGATAGAGGATCGCGTAGTCGCGGAACTGCGCGCGCCGCTCGAACTTGTGCGCCGACAGCTTGAACACCACCGACTCGGCCTCGTGCTCCTCGTCGTTCATCGGCGTCACGGTGATCGGGTCCCCCATGCCGTGCTCGCTCCACAGCGTCTTGTCGAACAGCTTGGGGTTGTTGGCGATCACCGCATTGGCGGCCTGCAGGATGCGCACCGTGGAGCGATAGTTCTGCTCGAGCTTGATGACCTTCAGGTTCGGGAAGTCGGTCTGCAGCAGGCGCAGATTGTCCAGCGTGGCGCCGCGCCAGCCGTAGATCGCCTGGTCGTCGTCGCCGACCGCGGTGAAGGCGGGCGCGCGCAGATGCGAGCCGCCGGCCAGCAGCTTCAGCAGCTGGTACTGGCAGGCGTTGGTGTCCTGGTATTCGTCGACGAGGAAGTAGCGCAGCCGGTTCTGCCACTTGAGCCGCACGGTTTCGTCGCGTGCGAACAGCTCGGCCGGCAGCCGGATCAGGTCGTCGAAGTCGACCGCCTGGTACGCCGCCAGCGTGGCGACATAGTTGCGGTAGATCAGCGCGGCCTGGTGCTGGTCGGCGTCGGTGGCCTCGGCGATCGCGGTCTCGGGATCGACCATGCCGTTCTTCCACAGCGAGATCGTGCTCTGCACGCTGCGGATCAGCTTCTTGTCAGTGGTGGCCAGCTGCTCCTGGATCAGGCCGAAGCAGTCATCGGCGTCCATGATCGAGAACTGCGGCTTCAGGCCCAGGTGCTCGGCCTCGGCGCGCAGGATCTGCACGCCCAGCGAGTGGAAGGTGCAGACGGTCAGCTGGCGCAGCGGGATGCGCTTGCCGTCCCGGGTCTTGCCCTCCATCAGCTTGGCGATCCGCTCCTGCATTTCCTTGGCGGCCTTGTTGGTGAAGGTCACCGCGGCGATGTGGCGGGGCTCGAAGCCCTTGTCCTCGATCAGATGCGCAATCTTCTGCGTGATCACCCGGGTCTTGCCCGAACCCGCGCCGGCGAGCACCAGGCAGGGGCCGTCCAGATAGCGGACGGCTTCGGATTGGGCGGCGTTCAGTCCGTGGGTCATCGGTCGGGGGCGGAGGTCGGGTACGGCTGGAGGCCGGGCCGCATCGCAAGGGAGGCGGGCCGCAGGCGCGACGCGTTTGGGCACGGGTCGCGGATGGATCAAAGCGGGCGATGTTAACACGGGGGCGGGTCCGGCCGAGCCACCGGAACCGTGGCCTGCAACGCGCCGCTCTCGCGTTGACAGCCGGCAGGCCTGCGGTTAGAGTCGCGCCATCCGTCCGGGAGAGCGCGCGACAGACCATTCACTCGCGCCGCCGAAGGGGAATCACCCGAAAACTCTCAGGCACCATGGACCGGGCGGATCGGCATGCAGCATGCACACGATGTATGCCGAACTCTGGAGAGCGACACCCGCCATTCATCGATTGAATGATGAGCGTGTCCACCGAAGGGGCGCACGGCGGGGCCGGCGGGTTCGAAGCGAACCGCAGGACCAGTCCGTAATCTCTCAGGTATCGAGGACAGAGGGGGTCATCCGTCGCGACGGTTCCAACGAGCCGCGCGACGGATGACCCTTTTTTGTTTGGCGCGCCGCGCGCGCCGGACCGAACGATGCCACGCTCCGAGGAATCCATGACGCTCCAGGCCACCCCGCTCAACGCCATCCACCGCGCCCTCGGCGCCCGCATGGTCGATTTCGGCGGATGGGACATGCCGGTCAACTACGGCTCGCAGATCGAAGAACACCATGCGGTGCGCAGCGATGCGGGCATGTTCGACGTTTCGCACATGTGCGTCGTCGACCTCGCCGGACCCAATACCCGCGCCTTCCTGCGCGGACTGCTCGCCAACAACGTCGACAAGCTGCAAACCCCGGGCAAGGCGCTGTATTCCTGCATGCTCGACCCGAATGGCGGTGTGATCGACGACCTGATCGTCTATTTCTTCGCCGAGGACCGCTTCCGCCTGGTGGTCAACGCCAGCACCGCGACCGGCGACATCGACTGGATCCGCCAGCGCAATGCCGACACCGGCGCCGGCGTGACCATTACTCCCCGTCGCACCGACAACGCCTCCGATAATGCCGCACCGCTGGCCATCGTCGCCGTGCAGGGCCCGAACGCGCGCGCCAAGGTGTGGGCGGCCTTCCCGTCGACCCAGCCCAGCGAGGCGCTCAAGCCGTTCAACGCGATGGTCGTCGAAGACGCCGCGATCGGCGAAATCATGGTGGCCCGCACCGGCTACACCGGCGAGGACGGCTTCGAGCTGGTGGTGCCGGCCGACAACGTCGCCGCGGTCTGGGAAAAGCTGCATGCCGCCGGCGTGCGTCCGGCCGGGCTCGGCGCGCGCGACACGCTGCGGCTCGAAGCCGGCATGAACCTGTACGGCCAGGACATGGACATCCACACCTCCCCGCTCGACGCCGGCCTGGCCTGGACCGTCGACCTGCAAAGCGAGCGCGATTTCGTCGGCAAGGCCGCGCTGGTGGCCAACGGCCAGCGCCAGCAGTTTGCCGGCCTGATCCTGCGCGACAAGGGCGGCGTGCTGCGCGCGCACCAGACCGTGCTGACCGCCGCCGGCGAGGGCGAAACCACCTCGGGCACCTTCAGCCCGACCCTGTCCCAATCGATCGCCTTCGCGCGCCTGCCCAAGGATGTGGCGCTCGGCAGCGAAGTCCAGGTGCTGATCCGCGACCGCAAACTGACTGCGACTGTGGTTAAACTGCCGTTTGTGCGCAATGGCAAGGCACTCGTGAGCTGACGGCTCACTGCGGACATCGTCCACCCGGTCACGCTGCGCCCCGCGGCCCCTTTCACCGATGGCACGCGGCGGCGCGACACAAGAATCTGAAATTGGAGAATCTCGATGAATTTCCCCGCTGACCTGAAGTACACCGAGTCGCACGAATGGGTGCGCGTCGAAACCGACGGCACGCTGACGATCGGCATCACCGATCACGCACAGGATGCGCTCGGCGACATCGTCTTCCTCGAACTGCCCGAGGTCGGCAAGACGGTCGGCGCCGGTGACGCGCTGGCCGTGGTCGAATCGGTCAAGGCCGCGTCGGACATCTACGCGCCGGTGGCCGGTGAAGTGGTCGCCGTCAACGACGCCGTCAAGGACGCGCCCGAGAGCGTCAACGCCAACGCCTTCGATGCCTGGCTGTTCAAGATCAAGCCGGCCAACGGCGACGACGTCAACGGCCTGATGACGGCCGACGCCTACAAGGCCAGCGTCGGCGCCTGAGCCCGGCGCCCCGCCCGCGGCGCCGAGGCATGGCTGACCACCATGCCCCGGCCCGCCTCTCCGAGTCACTTGCCATGAACGCTCCCCTGCCCATGAACGCCGCTCAATCCGCTCGCCCTTCGCTGGCCGAACTCGAAGCTCGCGACGCCTTCTCCCACCGCCATATCGGTCCCGACGCCGCCGAACAGCAGCACATGCTGAAGGTGCTGGGCTACGACAGCCGCGCCGCGCTGATGGACGCCATCATCCCGGCCGCGATCCGCCGCAGCGACGGCATGCCGCTGGGCGAATTCACCGAGCCGCTGACCGAGGAAGCCGCGCTGGCCAAGCTGCGCGGCATCGCCGGCAAGAACAAGGTGTTCAAGAGCTTCATCGGCCAGGGCTACTACAACACGCTGACGCCGGGCGTGATCCTGCGCAACATCTTCGAAAACCCGGCCTGGTACACCGCCTACACGCCGTACCAGCCGGAGATCTCGCAGGGCCGCCTGGAGGCGATGCTGAACTTCCAGCAGATGGTCACCGACCTGACGGGCCTCGATATCGCCAATGCGTCGATGCTCGACGAAGGCACGGCCGCGGCCGAGGCGATGACGCTGCTGCAGCGCGTGAACAAGCACGCATCGAATACCTTCTACGTGGCCGACGACGTGTTGCCGCAGACGATCGAAGTGGTGCGCACGCGCGCGCTGCCGCTCGGCATCGAGGTCAAGGTCGGTCCCGCCGCCGACGCGGCGCAGGCGCACGCGTTCGGCGTGCTGCTGCAATACCCGGGCGTCAACGGCGACGTGGCGGACTACCGCGCGATCGCCGATGCGGTCCACGCGGCCGGCGGCCTGGTGGTCGCCGCGGCCGACCTGCTGGCGCTGACGCTGCTCACCGCGCCGGGCGAATGGGGTGCGGACGTGGCGGTCGGCAATTCGCAGCGCTTCGGTGTGCCGCTGGGCTTCGGCGGCCCGCACGCCGGCTATATGGCCGTCAAGGACGCCTACAAGCGTTCGATGCCGGGCCGCCTGGTCGGCGTCACCGTCGACGCGCAGGGCAACAAGGCGTACCGGCTGGCGCTGCAGACACGTGAGCAGCATATCCGCCGCGAGAAGGCGACCTCGAACATCTGTACCGCGCAGGTGCTGCTGGCGGTCATGGCGTCGATGTACGCGGTCTACCACGGGCCGCAGGGCCTGAAGCGGATCGCGCAGCGCGTGCATCGGCTGACCGCGACGCTGGCCGGCGGCCTGCAGGCGCTGGGCTACGCCCGCACCAACCAGACCTTCTTCGACACGCTGACGATCGAGACTGGTGCCGCCACCGAGGCGATCCACGCCGCGGCCGCCGCGCGCCAGATCAATCTGCGCCGCGCCGGCGCCACGCAGGTCGGCATCTCGCTGGACGAGACCACCAGCCGCGACGATGTGGTCGCGCTGTGGGAGATCTTCGCGCAGGGCAAGCCGGTGCCGGCCTTCGACGCACTGGAAGCCGCGGCCGATGATGGCTATCCGGCGGCGCTGTCGCGCCAGAGCGCCTACCTCACGCACCCGGTCTTCAACACCCACCATGCCGAGCACGAGATGCTGCGCTACCTGCGCATGCTGGCCGACAAGGATCTGGCGCTCGACCGCACGATGATCCCGCTGGGCTCCTGCACGATGAAGCTCAACGCGACCAGCGAGATGATCCCGGTCACCTGGCCCGAGTTCTCGAGCATCCATCCGTTCGCGCCGGACGACCAGACCGTCGGCTACCGCGAGATGATCGCCCAGCTCGAGGCGATGCTGTGCGCGGCCACTGGCTACGCCGCCGTCAGCCTGCAGCCCAACGCCGGCTCGCAAGGCGAATACGCCGGCCTGCAGATCATCCACGCCTACCATGCGAGCCGCGGCGAGAGCCATCGCAACATCTGCCTGATCCCGTCGTCGGCGCACGGCACCAACCCGGCGTCCGCGCAGATGGCCGGCATGCAGGTGGTGGTCGTGGCCTGCGACGAGGACGGCAACGTCGACCTGGCCGATCTGGAGAAGAAGGCCGCGCAGCATGGCAAGAACCTGGCGGCGATCATGATCACCTACCCGTCCACGCACGGCGTGTTCGAGGAAGGCGTGCAGCGCATCTGCGAGATCGTCCACAGCCACGGCGGCCAGGTCTATGTCGACGGCGCCAACATGAACGCGATGGTCGGCACCGCCGCGCCGGGGCAGTTCGGCGGCGACGTGTCGCACCTGAACCTGCACAAGACCTTCTGCATCCCGCACGGCGGCGGCGGCCCGGGCGTCGGTCCGGTTGCGGTCGGCGCGCACCTGGCCCCGTTCCTGCCGAATCACACCAGCACCGGCTATCGCCGCGCCGATGACGGCATCGGCGCCATCTCTGCCGCGCCCTACGGCTCGGCCAGCATCCTGCCGATCTCGTGGATGTATATCGCGATGATGGGCGCGCGCGGACTGACCGCCGCCACCGAGAACGCGATCCTGGCGGCCAACTACGTCGCCAAGCGGCTGTCGGACTACTACCCGGTGCTGTACACCGGCGGCAACGGCCATATCGCGCACGAGTGCATTCTCGACCTGCGTCCGATCCAGAAAGCGACCGGCATCAGCAACGAGGATGTCGCCAAGCGGCTGATGGACTATGGCTTCCATGCGCCGACGATGAGCTTCCCGGTGCCCGGCACGCTGATGATCGAGCCGACCGAGAGCGAGGCGCTGCACGAGCTGGACCGCTTCATCGACGCGATGATCGCGATCCGCAAGGAAATCGCGCGCGTCGAGGACGGCAGCTTCGACCGCGAGGACAACCCGCTGAAGAACGCGCCTCACACCGCGGCGGTCATCACCGCCAACGAGTGGAATCACAAGTACACGCGTGAGGAAGCCGCCTATCCGGTAGCCTCGCTGCGGACGCAGAAGTACTGGCCGCCGGTCGGCCGGGCCGACAACGTCTACGGCGATCGCAACCTGTTCTGCTCCTGCGTGCCGATGAGCGCGTACGAGGAGTAAGCGGGCACGCTTCCTGCTGCATTTCGCACGGCGGCTTGTTGCCGCGCGCACGCTGGACGGCGTGCGGCCTTTCTGGTTCCGGCCTCCGGGCCGGAACCATCATCGGTAAGGAGACTGTCGATGTGGGAAATGAGCGCGCCGTGGTGGGAATTCATTGTCCGAGGGCTGATCGTTTATTTCGCCCTTCTGATCATGATGCGGTTGGGTGGCAAGCGGCAGATCGGACAGATGACACCGTTCGATCTGATCCTGCTGCTGATCCTGTCCGAGGGCGTGCAGAACGCCATGGTCGGCGATGACAAGTCGGTCTCCGCGGGCCTGATCCTCGCCGCGACGCTGATCGGCATCAACGTGCTGGTCAGCTGGCTCAGTTGGCGCAGCCGCAAGTTCGAGTACGCGGTCGAGGGCCATCCGCAACTGCTGATCCGCCATGGCAAGGTGATCGACGAGGTCATGCATGGCGCGCGGCTGACCAGCGACGACCTGATGAAGGTACTGCGGCGCGAGGGATGCGCGAGCCTGGACGACGTCTATATCGCGATCCTGGAAAACGACGGCGCGATCAGCGTGCTCAAGCGCAAGGAACTGCCGGAGGAACCGCCCGGCCCCGGCGTCTCCCTGTGGGAGCGCCCCGAGGACGATCGGCCGGTCTAGCCCGGTCTGTTCCGGTCCAACCGGAGGGCGGGCCGCGGCGCGGGCCGGCACACCGCCGCAAACGATAGGAGACCAACGTGGCTGTCAGCGTTTTCGACCTGTTCAAGGTCGGCATCGGGCCATCGAGCTCGCATACGGTGGGACCGATGCGTGCGGCCGGCATGTTCGCGCACGGACTGGAGCGCGACGGCCTGCTGCCGCAAGTGGCCAGCGTGCGGGTCGAACTGTACGGCTCGCTTGGCGCGACCGGCAAGGGACACGGCACCGACAAGGGCGTGATCCTCGGCCTGCTCGGCGAGGCGCCGGACACCATCGATCCGGACACCATCGACGCCAGGCTGGCCCAGCTGCGCGCGTCGCGCACGCTGGCGCTGCTCGGCAAGCATCCGATTCCCTTCGTCGAGAAGGAACACATTGCGTTCTACCGGCGCGAGGCGATGGCCGAGCATCCGAACGGCATGAAATTCCATGCCTTCGATGCCGCCGGCGCAACGCTGCGCGAGGGCCGCTATCTGTCGGTCGGCGGCGGCTTCGTCGTCAGCGCCGGCGCCGCCAACACGCAGGTGCTCGAAGCGGACCGGCAACTGCCGCATCCGTTCCGCAGCGGCCGCGCGATGCTCGACATGGCGAACAGCACCGGCAAGTCGATTGCGCAGCTGATGCTCGAGAACGAATGCACGTGGCGCAGCGAAGCCGACGTGCGCGCGGGCCTGCTGCATATCTGGCAGGTGATGCAGGCCTGCGTCGCGCGCGGCTGCCGCACCGATGGCGAGCTGCCCGGTCCGTTCAAGGTCAAGCGGCGTGCGCCCGAGCTGCACCGCAATCTGACCGAGCGCGCCGAACGGACGCTGTCGGACCCGCTGTCGGTGATGGACTGGGTCAATCTCTATGCGATGGCCGTCAACGAGGAAAATGCGGCCGGTGGCCGCGTGGTGACCGCGCCGACCAACGGCGCGGCGGGCATCATCCCGGCCGTGCTGCATTACTACGATCGCTTCGTGCCCGGCGCGAACGAGCGCGGCGTCATCGACTTCCTGCTGACGGCCGGCGCGATCGGCCTGCTGTACAAGCTGAACGCGTCGATCTCCGGCGCCGAAGTGGGCTGCCAGGGCGAGGTCGGCGTCGCGTGTTCGATGGCCGCCGGCGCGCTGGCCGCGGTGCTTGGCGGCACGCCGGAACAGGTGGAGAATGCCGCGGAGATCGGCATGGAACACAACCTCGGCCTGACCTGCGATCCGGTCGGCGGGCTGGTGCAGATTCCCTGCATCGAACGCAATGCGATGGCCTCGGTCAAGGCCGTCAACGCGGCGCGCATGGCGCTGCGCGGCGACGGCAATCACTATGTCTCGCTCGATTCGGTGATCAAGACCATGCGCGAAACCGGCGCCGACATGAAGACCAAATACAAGGAAACGGCGCGCGGCGGACTCGCGGTCAATATCGTCGAGTGCTGACCCTCGGCCTGCTGTTCGAACACTAAAGTAGCACGCACTTTTGTGGAATCCCGCGCCTCCCTGGCGCGGCATTCTCTCGGCTCCGCCACTGCGATGCGTGTGCCATGCCGAACCACGATGCCTGCTACAAGACCTTGTTCTCCACGCCGGAACTCGTCCGTGACCTGCTGCGCGATTTCGTGCCGGGAGACTGGGTTCGAAGCCTGGACTTCGATACCCTCGAACGGCGATCCGGAACCTACGTCACCGATGCGTTTCGCCAGCATGCAAGCGACATGGTATGGCGCATCCAGGCCGGCGGCGAGTGGGTCTATCTCTATCTGCTGATCGAGTTTCAAAGCACCATCGATCGACATATGGCGATTCGCATGACGAATTACGTCACGTGCCTCGATCTCGAGCTGATCCGTGGTCAGAATATGCTCGACGGAGGCCGCCTGCCCCCGGTACTGCCTGTCGTCATCTACAACGGCGAGGGCAGGTGGACTGCGACGACCGACATCGCCGACCTGTCACCACGACTGCCTGGCGAACTATCTGGCTACCAGCCCCGCTGCAAGTATCTGCTGGTCGACGCAAGCCGATACTCGGACGAGGAACTGGCCAGGCTCGACAATCTGGTCGCCGCCGTGTTCCGCTTCGAAAACGCGACCAGCGAGGAAACGTTGCTCGACACGGTCCACTGGCTCAGGCGGCGCGTCGCCGACAACCCGGTCCTGTCGAACACTTTCGTACGCTGGCTGAAGGATGTAGGCTCACGGCATCGCCATGCCGGTCTGGATTTCACGAATGTACACAACCTGATGGAGGCTGAAATGTCGCTGTCGACGAATATCGCACGGTGGAAGGCCAACTACAGACTGGAAGGCCTGCAAGAAGGCCGGCTGGAAGGCCTGCAGGAGGGCCGGCAGAAGGGCCGGCAGGAAGGTCTGCAGCAAGGCCAGGCCATGATGCTGCGAAACATGCTTGCCAAACGGTTCGGTCCTCTGCCGGCCGAGCTGGAAACGCGATTGAACGGCGCCTCGGCCGAACAATTGCAAGCCTGGGGAGAAAGGCTGCTCAGCGCCCAACACCTCCCCGACGTATTCGAAGCCTGAACCCTGGCGACCGATTGTCAGTATTCCCGCAGATGCAAACCTTCCATCAACTCTTCGACCCCGAGTCCTGCACCTACACGTATCTGCTGATCGACGCGGCGACGCGCGATGCCGTGCTGATCGATCCGGTCGACCGTCAGCTCGAACGCGATCTGGCGCTGGTGCAGCAGACCGGTGTACGCCTGGCCTGGGTCATCGAAACCCACGCGCACGCGGACCACATCACCTCGGCAGGCCATGTCGCGCAACGTACCGGCGCGCATACCGCCGCGCCGTCGGGCTGCGAGATCCGGCCGGCGCTGAAGCAGTTGATCGACGGCGACACCATCGCGTTCGGCGCGCAGACGCTGCGCGCGATCCATACCCCGGGCCATACGGCCGGCAGCATGAGCTATCTGTGGGAAGAGCCGCACCCGGACGGCGGCGTGGTGCGCCGCGTCTTTACCGGCGATGCGTTGTTGATCGATGGCTGCGGACGCACGGACTTCCAGTCGGGCGACGCCGGCACGCTGTACGACAGCCTGACGCACAAGCTGTTTGCGTTGCCCGACGACACGCTGGTGTATCCGGCCCATGACTACAAGGGCCGCACCCATTCAACGATCGGGAACGAGCGGGCGACCAACAGCCGGCTGTGCGGCCGCACGCGCGAAGAATTCATCGAAATGATGAAGGGGCTGAACCTGCCGCCGCCGAAGCTGCTGGCAGTCGCCGTGCCCGCCAACCAGCGGCTGGGCCTTGGCGACGGCGACAACATCCCGCACGGGATCTGACCCGCGCGCTCGAACGCAGAATGCGCGGCGGGCGCGCTGCCGTCAGCCGGCCCAGCGGTCGCAGCTCTGCCGCACCGCCTCGCGCAGGCTGCGCGTATCGGCATCGACCTGCCGCGCCCATTCCGCGTCGCCACGGCGGCTGGCAGCCAGCATGCGGATATTGGCCAGCGCCTCCAGCGAACCGAGCGCTTCGGCATGCGGCACCAGCACGTCGCAGATCGACAGGATATGGTCGGCGATCGGCATCCGCGTCAATTCGTTCGGATGCACGTACTCGCCGTCGAGGCCGAAGCGGCAGGCCTGGAAGCGGTTGAAGGTGTAGACCAGGTAATCGTCCTCTTCCGGCATGAACGGCCGCGACAGCAGCAGATAGCGCGCCAGCGCCTGGATATAGGCCGCGATATCGCAGGCGCGCGCAACCGTCAGCGGCGTGTCCATGACGCGGACTTCGATGGTGCCGAACTCCGGCTTGGGACGGATATCCCAGTAGAAGTCCTTCATGCTCTCGATCACGCCCGTCTTGCGCATCTTCTCGAAGTACGCGGTGAAGGCGTCCCACGTCAGCATGAAGGGCGCGCGGCCGCTCATCGGGAAGGCCGCGACCGAATTCAGCCGCGCGGAAGCGAAGCCGGTATCGACGCCCTGCACATACGGCGACGACGCCGCCAGTGCGATGAAGTGCGGCACGTAGCGGCCGATCGCATGCAGCAGGAACAGCGAATCGTCGGCGGTCGGGCAGCCGATATGCACGTGCTGGCCAAACACCGTGAACTGCTTGGCCAGATAGCCGTACAACTCCGAGATGTACTGGTAGCGTGGCGAGTCGGAGATCGTGCGGTCGGCCCACTGCTGGAACGGGTGCGTGCCGCCGCCGCAGATGCCGAGATTGAGCGAATGCGAGGCCTCGACCATCAGGTCGCGCATCGTCGTCAGCTCGGACAGCGCCTGCGCGTAGTCGTGGCAGATCCCGGTGCTGATCTCGATCATCGACGGACTGATCTCCGGCTTGATATCGCCGGCATGCTGGGCGCCCCTCAGCAGCCGCAGCAGATCGGGCGCGAACGGCGCCAGATCATAGTCATGGCGATTGACCAGCTGCATCTCCAGCTCGACGCCGAAGGTCAGCGCCTCGGATTGCTTGAACGGTTCGAGTGACATCAGCGCCCTCCTCCATTGCCTCTGACCTCGCCGGCATAGCGAAGTGCCCACGCGGCCAGCACCGGCGCCGCGATCTGCTCGATCGCCAGCGCGCACAGCACGATCGCGTTGAGCATTTCCCCGGTCTCAGGATAGAGCCGCGCCACATCGCTCATCAGCAGGTACGCCAGACCCGACATCGGCCCGAGCGCCACGCCAAGCGCCACGCACTGCCGCAGGCTCAGGCCAGAAAACGAACCCAGCGAGACTACGCCCCCAAGCTTGGCCAGATGCCGCAGCAGCACCAGCACGATCGCGGCGACGCCGGCGATGGACCAGTCGCGCACGGTCACCGGCAGCCCCAGCGACACCACCATCACGATGATCAGCAACGTGCCGGCGCTGCCGAAATGCGCCGGCCACACACGCGGCTGATTGTCCTGATGCTTGAACACGACGCCGGCCAGCAGCAACGTCAACGGCATCGACAGCTTCAGCAGCCGCGTCAGTGCCAGCGTGAACAGCACGATGCCGACCAGCACCAGGAAGCTGTACTGATCGTCGGCCGGCATCCGCGCATAGACCGCCTGGCTCAGCTTGCCGACCAGCCACGCCAGCAGGCAGGAGCCGACCAGCAGATACAGCGGATGCAGCAGCGCGGCGCCGAGATTGCCGTATTCCGAGTGCAGCCAGCCGGTCGCCAGCTGCACGATCACCGCCGCATACATGCTGTTCAGCGCGGTCATCGCCATCAGCCGTTCGGTGACCTGGCCCTCCGCGCGCAGTTCGTTCTTCAGCTGCAGCACGATCGACGGCGACGTGCTGACCGCGATGCCGCCCGCGAGGATCGCGACGGTCGGGCTTACGCCGATCCATTGCAGCACCGCGGTGACGAGGCCCCAGGTCAGCAGGGACTCGGAGGCGCTGGTAAACAGCAGCCAGCGATTGGCGCGCAGCCAGACCAGCGACAGCCGATGCCCGAGTTCGAACAGCGCCAGCGCCAGCGCCATGTCGATCAGGATGCGGGTCTGGGCAATCATCGTCTGGTCGACGATGGGCCGCCCCAGCGTGCCGGCCAACAGACCGGTGGCGGCATAACCGACGATACGCGGCAATCTCAGATACATCCGGCAGACTTCGCCGGCAAGGCCCGCGCCTACCAGCGCGAGGCCGACCCAGAACAGCCCGCTGGGAGCGAGCGGCCAGGTCGGAAATAGTTGGCTCAATCCATTCATGGGTGACATCCTAACGGAAGGGCCTTTGAACCCGTGTCCGGGTTTGTCCGACAAGGCACGAGTTTTGCTGAGGTTTCTGCCAGTGTTCTTTCGGATCGCGTCTGCGCTGACCTCACCCACTGCAGGGCTGGTCTACAGGCCCCAGATTTTCCAGGCCGGCCGCGTCGCCTTCAGTGCGTTTTCGACCTTCGCGTACAACGCACGCGTGCGGCCCTGCGCGGCCCCGCGCGCCCGCGCCTGCAGGAACAGCGCCCGTGCCTCCTCGCGCCGGGCCAGGCCCAGCGCAGCCTGCGCGGCGTGCAGGTGCACGTCGGCCTCCCAATCGTCGCGCACCGCGAAGGCGGCATGGAAGTCGGTCAACGCCTGCGCGTACTGCTCGGCGTCGAGGCGGATCAGTCCGCGCTGCAGCAGCGCGGCCACCTGGTCCTCGGCATCGCCCTCGGTCAGCGCGATCGCACGCTCGAACAGCGGCAAGGCGCGTTCATTGTCGGCCAGGCCCCGCCAGATACGGCCGAAGGCGTCGTAGACCCAGGCGTCCTCGATCGCCACCGCACGCGCCTGCAAGGCCTCGATCTCGTCCAGCGCCAGCGCGCGCTCGCGCGCTTCCATCGACGCGGCGGAGTTCGCCAGCAGCGTGGCGAAATGCGTGCGCGCATGCGCCATCGACAGCGCGGCCTCGCTGCGCTCCTCGACCGGCAGCGCATCGAGCCTCGCTTCCATATGCGAGATCGCCGCGCGCGCCGCGGCGATCGCCTCGTTGCCGCCGATCGCCTTCCAGGCATGGATCAGCCGGCTGAACACCCAGGTCACCTGGCCCGCATGGCGGTCCAGCGGATAGCGGTTCAGCACCTCGCCGGCGATTTCGACCACGCGCTGATAGCGACCGGCCGCGTCGTGGCAGGCCAGCAGATCCAGCCAGTGCTCGATGAAATCGCTGGCCGCGATGCCCTTGTCGTGCAGCGCGATGCGTTCGTCGCGCTGCGCGGGATCGTCGAGGTCCAGACGGCGTGCCAGCCGGTCGCACAGCAGCGAATAGATATGCGGATCGGCGTCGTCGTAACCGCCCTCGCCGGTGGCGAAATACTGTTCGAAGCGGGCCAGGCCCGTCTGCCAGGCGCGCAGCAGCTGCGGCCGCAGCACGTCCGCCGACGCGGGTACGCGCTCGATGAAGTCCGCCAGCGCGAGACCGGCAAGGTAATAGCCATGCGCGTCGGTGGCCGCCTCGGTCAACGAGAAATCGCGCCAGGGCTCGGCCTCGCCGCCCTGATGGCGCCACTCGAGTTCGCGTACCTGCGCCTTCGGGTCCGGCACCTCGCGCTGGTAGACCGCCAGATCCTCACGCGCGCCGGCCAGATCGCCGGAGCGCAGGCGCAGCGGCGCGAGGATGCGCCGCGCGTGCGGGTGGTCCGGCTCCTCGGCCAGCACCATCTGCGCCTGCTGCGCGGCCAGCGCGTCGCCCTGCTCCTCGCTCATCTCCAGCAGATCGGCATTGTCCAGGCCGATGCGGGCCAGGCACAGCCGCAGCATCGGCTCGGCGCGCCGGCCCTCGGCCTCCGCGCCCTGCACGTGGTCGGCGGCCAGGCCCAGAATGTCGTGCGCGCCCAGATCCGGGGCGCGATACAGCAGGTCGTACCAATAGCGCCCCGCCTCGGCGAACTGGCCCAGCCGGTAATGCGCGAGTCCCGCATGCAGCTGCGCGCTCCATTCGCCGGTCGCCAGCCCATTGCGCCGCGCTGCTTCCTCCAGCCACGGCAGCGCCTCGGCGAAACGCTGCTGGTTCATCAGCAGCATGCCGTAGCGATGCGCAAGCACGCCGCGCGAGGCCCAGCGGTGCGCCGGCTGCAACGGCAGGTCGGGCAGCCGGGCCAGCGCCGCGTCGAGCGCGGCCAGCGCCTGGTCGGGCTCGCCCTTGTCGAACAGCAGCCGGGCGCGCAGCGCCTCGTAATCGACGACCTCGGGCCGCTGGCGCGCCAACGCGTCGATCACCGCCAGCGCTTCGTCGTAGCGCTCCTGCGTGGCGAGCTCGATGGCGTGGTCGTAGCTGACTGGCTGCGCGGACACGGGTACTCCTTCAGGGTGATGGGCAAAGAGGGACAACTGGGATAGCGGGGAAACGGCAAGACCGCGATTATGCGCCACCGGCGAGGCAAGGCCGCGGAACGGGCCCAGCCGCCGCCAGCGGCACGGCCGTCACGACCGGCGCGGCCCCCAAAGAAAACGCCACCCCGGGGGGTGGCGTTCCGAACTGCGAGTCAACGGTGGACCAACCTTGGGCAACCGCCAGGCTTACTTGCCGCCCAGCGTTTCCAGCACGGTCCACTTGCCGCCGACGACCTTGTAGACGGTGATGCCGCCGTCCTTGAGGTCGCCGCGCGCGTCGTAGGCCAGCGTCTTGGTGGTGACGCCCGGCATGTTGGTCGCCGCCAGCACCGGCAGGTAGCGCGCCGGATCGGCCGAGCCGGCCTTGACCATCGCGGTCATTAGCGCGGTGGCGCCGTCGTAGGCGTACGGCGAGTAGGTCTGGACCTTGCTCTTGAAACGCTTCTCGTAGTCCTGCGCATACTTGGCGCCGCCCGGCATCTGCTCCAGCGGCAGGCCGGCCAGCGACACCACCGTGCCTTCGGCGGCCGGACCGGCCAGTTTCAGGAAGTTGTCCGTCTTGGACATCTCGCCCGATACCAGCGGCGCCTTCAGGCCCAGTTCCTTGATCTGCTTGGCCATCGGCGCGGACTGCGTCTCGGCGCCGCCGAAGAAGATGATGTCCGGGTTGCTGCGCTTGATGTTGGTCAGCACGGCCTTGAAGTCCACCGCCTTGTCGTTGGTGTACTCGCGGCGCACGATCTTGCCGCCGGCGGCCTTGGCGGCCTTCTCGAACTCGTCGGCCAGCCCCTGGCCGTAGGCCGTGCGGTCATCGACGATGGCGATGTTCTTGGCACCCAGCTTCTTGACCACGAAGGTGCCGATCACCGAACCCTGCTGGGTGTCGGACGTCATCATGCGGAAGGTGGTCTTGAAGCCCTGGCGGGTGTATTCCGGCGCGGTCGCCATCGCGATCTGCGCGATGCCGGCGCGGTTGTAGACCATCGAGGCCGGGATGCTGGTGCCCGAGTTGAAATGGCCCAGCATCCCCTGGATGCCGTTGTCGACCAGCTTCTGCGCCACCACCGAACCGGTCTTCGGATCGGCCTGGTCGTCCTCGGACAGCAGCACGAACTTGACTTCCTTGCCGCCGATCTTCGGCTTGGTGGCGTTCATCTGCTCGATCGCGAGCACCACGCCGTTCTGCATGTCCTTGCCGTACTGCGCCTGGCCGCCGGTCATCGGCGCGGCAAAGCCGAGCTTGATCTCCTGCGCCTGCGCGAACGCGGCGGACGCCGCGGTCAGGCCGGCGATCGTCAGTGCGACGGTCAGCGCCGTCTTGTGGAAGGTCGTGTTCATCCGTTCTCCTTGGGTAGCCTGTAGGCCGGTTCACTGCACTGTTGGAAGCGTTCGGCCCACCCCTGCGGACCACGCTTTCTTTGGTGGCACAGCGAGGGCGGGATCACCGCCGCACCTGCGCCTGTCTGGCGCCCAACCCGGGGCGTCCGACCGATACGTCAGCCGATACGTCGGACCAGGTCGGGCGGTCAGTCTTGCGGTCGGTCGTTGCGGTCAGCCGATCGTCATCAGGCTCGCGTTGCCGCCGGCCGCCGCGGTATTGACCGACAGCGAGCGCTCCATCAGCAGACGCTCCAGCGCGATGCCGGTGTCGCCATGGCCCAGCCCCTGCACGCCGACGATCGGTCCGGGCCGCTGCGCGACCTGTTCGCATACCTCGCGCAGCTGGTCCGAGTCGCCGTGGTGCAGCACCGCATCGAAGGCCACGTCGGCCGCGGTCCAGTCGGCAATCAGGCGGACGCGCGATTGTACTGCCTTCGGCAGGCGCGCATACAGCGTGCGCGCGGGTTCGACGTCCGGCCACAACACGCCGGCGCCGACCGCCAGCACCGCGGCCAGTTGCGTGGCCAGATCCGCCTCGTTCGGCGCCAGGCACAGCACGGTGTCGCGCGGCAGCAGCGTGTAGGTATTGCGCTCGCCGGTCGGGCCCGGCAGCGTCACCGTCATGCCCGAGGTCGAGGCAGCGGCAAAGCGCTCGCACTGCTGCGCCAGCTCCGGCATGGCGGCGGCGCTCGCCGCCCACTGGCGGTAGGCGTCGAACGCGGCCTGAGCCTCGGGCCGCAGCGTCGCGCGCGGCTCCGCGGCCGGCGCGTCGGCCGCCGCGGCAGCACGGGCGGCGGCAACGAACGCGTCCTGCGGACAGGTCGACAGCAGGCGGTGCAGATACAGCGGGCCGCCGGCCTTCGGGCCGGTGCCCGACAGGCCCTCGCCGCCGAACGGCTGCACGCCGACCACCGCGCCGACAATGTTGCGGTTGACGTAGAGATTGCCGACATGGGCGCGCGCGACGATGTGCTCGATGGTTTCGTCGATGCGAGTGTGCACGCCCATCGTCAGGCCGTAGCCGGTGGCGTTGATCTGGTCGAGCAGCGCATCCAGGCGCGCGCGCTGGTAGCGCACCACGTGCAGCACCGGACCGAACACCTCGCGCTGCAGCTCGCCGATGTGGTTCAGCTCGATCAGCGTCGGCGGCACGAAGGTGCCATGGCGGCATGCGGCCGACTGCGCGGCGTTGGCATCGGCCTGATGGACGCGGCGGCCCTTGGCCAGCATCGCCTCGATATGCTTGACGATGCCGGCGCGCGCCTCCTCGTCGATCACCGGGCCAACATCGGTCGACAGACGATCCGGATTGGCCATCGTCAGTTCGGCCATCGCGCCCTTGAGCATCTCCAGCACGCGGTCGGCCACATCTTCCTGCAGGCACAGCACGCGCAGCGCGGAGCAGCGCTGGCCCGCCGAATCGAACGCCGAGGTCACGACATCGGCGACCACTTGCTCGGCCAGCGCCGACGAGTCGACGATCATCGCGTTCTGGCCGCCGGTCTCGGCGATCAGCGGCACCGGACGGCCGGCGGCATCGAGGCGGCCGGCGAGGTTACGCTGCAGCAGCCGCGCGACCTCGGTCGAGCCGGTGAACATCACGCCCTTGACGCGCGCATCGCCGACCAGCGCCGCGCCGACAGTCTCGCCGCGGCCCGGCAGCAGCTGCACCGCGCCGGCCGGTACGCCGGCCTCCCGCAGCAGGCGCACCGCCTGCGCCGCGATCAGCGGGGTCTGTTCGGCCGGCTTGGCCAGCACCGTGTTGCCCGCGGCCAGCGCCGCGGCCACCTGGCCGGTGAAGATCGCCAGCGGGAAGTTCCACGGGCTGATGCAGACGACTGGACCGAGCGGTCGGTGCGTGTCGTTGGAAAAATGCTCGCGCACCTGCACCGCGTAGTAGCGCAGGAAGTCGACCGCCTCGCGCACTTCGGCGATCGCGTTCGAGAACGTCTTGCCGGCCTCGCGCATGATCACGCCCATCAGCGCCTGCATCTGCGCTTCCATCAGGTCGGCGGCACGCTCCAGTGCGGCGGCGCGGACCTCGGGCGGCGTGGCCTGCCAGATCGGGGCGGCGTTGACCGCGGCCTGCAGCGCGGCCTCGACGTCGGCCGCACTGGCCTCGGTGACCTGGCCGACGACATCGCGATGGTCCGAAGGATTGAGCACCGGCGCGGTGTCACCGCCTCCCACGGCGTCAACCCCCAGCATCGGCTCGGCACTCAGGCGCTCGGTGGCGCCATGCAGCAGCGCCGATGACAGCGAGGCCAGCCGATGTTCGTTCGACAGGTCGAGGCCCGCCGAATTGGCGCGCGCCTTGCCGTACAGGGTGCGCGGCATCGGAATGCGCGGGTGCGGCAGGCCCAGCGTGCCTTCTTCCTTGTGCATCCGTTCTACCTGCGCGACCGGGTCGGCCACCAGCTCGTCCAGCGAAATCGTGTCGTCGGCAATGCGGTTGACGAAGGACGTATTGGCGCCGTTCTCCAGCAGGCGCCGCACCAGATAGGCCAGCAGCGTCTCGTGCGTGCCGACCGGCGCATAGATCCGGCACGGCCGGTTCAGCTTGCCCTCGGCGACCGGGCCGACCACCTGGTCGTACAGCGGCTCGCCCATGCCGTGCAGGCACTGGAACTCGTACTGGCCCGGGTAATAGCTATGGCCGGCGATCTGGTAGATCGCCGCCAGCGTGTGCGCGTTGTGGGTGGCGAACTGCGGATAGATCGCGTCGGGCACCGACAGCAGCTTGCGCGCGCAGGCCAGGTACGACACATCGGTGTAGACCTTGCGCGTGTAGACCGGATAGCCCTCCAGGCCGTCGACCTGGGCGCGCTTGATCTCGCTGTCCCAGTAGGCGCCCTTGACCAGCCGGATCATCAGGCGGTGGCGGCTGCGGCGGGCCAGGTCGATCAGATAGTCGATCACGAAGGGGCAACGCTTCTGGTAGCCCTGCACGACGAAGCCGATGCCATTCCAGCCGGCCAGTTCCGGCTCGAAACAGAGCCGCTCCAGCAGGTCCAGCGAGATCTCCAGCCGGTCGGCTTCCTCGGCGTCGATATTGATGCCGATGTCGTACTGGCGAGCCAGCAGCGTCAGCGACTTGAGCCGGCCGTACAGCTCGCCGAGCACGCGCTCGTGCTGGGCGCGGCTGTAGCGCGGATGCAGCGCCGACAGCTTGATCGAGATGCCCGGGCCCTCGTAGATGCCGCGGCCGCGCGAGGCCTGGCCGATCGCGTGGATCGCCTGCTCGTAGGAGGCCAGGTAGCGCTGCGCGTCGGCCTCGGTCATCGCGGCCTCGCCCAGCATGTCGTACGAATAGCGGAAGCCCTGGGCCTCGTACTTGCGCGCATTGGCCAGCGCCTCGGAGATGGTCTCGCCGGTGACGAACTGCTCGCCCATCAGCCGCATCGCCATGTCGACGCCCTTGCGGATCAGCGGCTCGCCGCCCTTGCCGATGATGCGGGTCAGCGCGCGGGTCAGGCCCGCCTCGTTGTGGGTCGACACCAGCTTGCCGGTGACCAGCAGGCCCCAGGTCGCGGCGTTGACGAACAGCGACGGGCTCTGCCCCAGGTGCGACTGCCAGTTGGCGCCGCTGATCTTGTCGCGGATCAGCGCGTCACGGGTGGCCTTGTCCGGAATGCGCAGCAGCGCCTCGGCCAGGCACATCAGCGCCACACCCTCCTGCGAGGACAGCGAGAACTCCTGGATCAGCCCTTGCACCAGCCCCTCGCGGCCGCTGCCGACCTTCTGCTGGCGCAGATTCAGCGCCAGCTTCTTCGCCATCGCCAGCGCGGCGTCGGCCTGCTGCTGCGGCAGCCGGGCCTGCTCGAGCAGCACCGGTACGCAGTCGGTCTCGGGTCGGCGGTAGGCGGACGTGATGGCCGCGCGCAGCACCGACTGGGGCTGGATGCTTTGGGCGAATTCGAGAAAGGGCTGGGGCGCGCCCTCGCCGGCGACCGCGTCGAGCGTGTCGGCACCATCGGCCTCGGGCTGGCCGCTGCCGTTGACATCGTGCGGCGCCTGTCCGCGCTCGATCTGCTCCAGGTAAGAGAAGATCGCCTGCTTGATCAGCCAGTGCGGCGTGCGGTCGATCGACTGGGCAACGCGCTTCAGGCGGTCGCGGGAGGCGTCGTCGAGCTTGACGCCGAGGGTGGTGGTGGCCATGCGAGGAGATCTCCGAGGAGCGCGCTTGCCGCTCTGGATGGCCAAGCCAAGCCAATGCGGGCCGGGATGGTCGGTGCGGAAGTCGCGCGATGTGACGCAAACTGGCGCGATCATACTCTCGAAGAAAGCCGGGGTGCAACTTGATATAACCCACTAGTGCAACCCCGTCCGATCCGCTGACGTCAGGCGGTTGCACCACAACTACGGCCGACCCCGATGTTCGGGCTTTCGGGCGCTCCGGCTCAGATCCGCAGCGGGTCGATCTCCAGCTGCCAGCGCACCCCTTTGACGGTGGCCCCGACCTCGCCGAAAGTTTGCGTCCACTCTCCGACAAAGCGTTGCAGCGCCATGCGCGAGCCGCTCTCGATCAGCATCTGGGCGCGCTCCCGGTTGGCGATGCGGACCATCGACATCGGCACCGGATCGTGCAGTTGCACCTCGGCGGCCAGCGCCGTGCCGTCGGCGCGCTCGCGCGCGGCATGCAGGAAGTCCAGCGCTCGTTGCAGTTGCCCGTGCTCGGCCGTCACCAGCACCTGGTGGACGAAGGGCGGCAGCCCGGCCTGGCGCCGTTCCCGCAGCTGCGTGGCGGCGAAGCCGTCGTAGTCGTGCCGTACCAAAGCCTGCAGCGCGGGCGCGTCCGGATACCGCGTCTGGATCAGCACCTCGCCCGCCAGGCCGGCGCGTCCGGCGCGGCCCGACACCTGCATCAGCGAGGCGAACAGGTGCTCGGCCGCGCGGAAGTCGTGGCTGAACATCGCCGCGTCCGGATGGACGATGCCGACCAGCGTCACGCGCTGGAAGTCGTGGCCCTTGGCGATCATCTGGGTACCGACCAGGATGTCGACCTGGCCGGCGTGAACCTCGTCGAACATCGCCTGCGCGCTGCCCTTGCGGCGCGTCGAATCGGCGTCGATGCGGGCGATCCGGGCCTGCGGGAAGCGCGCGGCCAGCGCCTCCTCGATCCGCTGGGTGCCGCGGCCCAGCGGCGCGATGTCGACGTTGCCGCAGTCTGGGCAATGGTGCGGGATGCGGGCCTCGAGCCCGCAGTGATGGCAGCGCAGGCAGCGCTCGGGACGATGCAGCACCAGGTACGCGGAGCAGCGCGGACAGCCGGACAGCCAGCCGCAGCTGTCGCAGGCGATCACCGGCGCATAGCCGCGCCGGTTCAGGAACAGCAGGCTCTGCTCACCGCGGGCCAGGCGCGCCTCGATCGCCTGCAGCAGCGGCGCCGACAGGCCCTCGTACAGCGGCCGCTGGCGCTGCCGCTCATGGTTCAGGTCGATCAGCCGCACCGTGGGCAGCACCGCGTCCGCCTGCGCGCGTTCGCGCAGTACCAGCTTGCGGTAGGCGCCCTGCTCGGCGCGCCACCACGATTCCATCGACGGCGTGGCAGAGCCCAGCACCACCGGGATGGCGAGCTGCTTGGCGCGCCAGACCGCCAGATCGCGGGCCGAGTAGCGCAGGCCCTCCTGCTGCTTGTACGAGGTGTCGTGCTCCTCGTCGACGACGATCAGCGCCAGCGTCGGCAGCGACGCCATCACCGCCATCCGCGTGCCGAGCACGATGCGCGCCTCGCCGCGATGCGCCGCGAGCCAGTGCAACGTGCGTTCCTGGTCCGCCATGCCGCTGTGCAGCACCGCCAGCGGTGCCGCCCGGAAGCGCGCGGCGATGCGCGCCTGCAGCTGCGGCGTCAGATTGATTTCCGGCACCAGCATCAGCACCTGCGCGGCGGGGTCACGGGCCAGCGCGGTGGCGATCGCGTGCAGGTAGACCTCGGTCTTGCCGCTGCCGGTCACGCCGTGCAGCAGGAACGGCGCGAAGCCGGTGGCGGCGGCAATCGCGTCGACGGCCTGGCGCTGTTCCGGATGCAGCGCCGGGGCCGGCAAGACCGGCGGCGCGGTGGCGGGCGGTGGCGGTTCGGTCGCTGCCGCCGTGTCGGCCTGATCAGCCGGAGCGCCCGGATCGCCCTGCCAGGTTGATTCCTGCGCGTCGACGGCCGTCAGCAACGGGCGGTCGATGGTCTCGCAGTCGATCCAGCCCGCCTCCGCCCATTGCGCCAGCCGCGCCGTCGCGGCCGTGCAAAGTGTCCGCGCGGCCTCCCGCGTCAGCCACTGTCCTTGCGAGGCGGCGTCAATCAGCGCCTTCGCCAGCGCGCCGACCGAGCGCGCGCGCGGCGGCACCGCGGCCAGCAGCGCTTCGGCGCAGCCGTCGCGCAGGCGGAATTGCTCGGTGCGCGCGCGTGCCGCCAGTCGTGGCCACGCCTGCGGGTCACGCAAACCGGGCGGCAAGGCGGGCAGGATCACCTCACCGAGCCGCCGGTGGTAATAGGCAGCCGCGAAAGCGGCCAGTGCGAGCCAGTGCGCATTGAGCGGTGGCAGCCAGGCCAGCCGGTGCGAGACCGGCCGCAGCTTGTCGGCCGGTACCTCGCTGCGATCGGTACCGGCAATCGCCACGCCAACCATCTCGCGTCGGCCGAATGGTACGGCCACGACCTCGCCCGGGCGGACCCGGCCGCCGTCGGGATCGGCGTTCAGATAGTCGAAGCGGTCGTCGGCGGGCGTGTCCAGCGCGATCTGTACCAGCGGCGCTACGGTGCCTGCGGCTTCGTGTTGCGGCGGCGAGCTTGACGGAGATGAGGACAGGGAGGACACGATCAGCGCGGGCGGCGATGGCAGACCGGGTCGGCTGGAGTGCGCACCATACCCGACACGTCGTCGCCGAGACTGTGCATCGGCGGCGCGCTGTCCGGAGTACGGCGGCGAGGCGCCGTCGATTGGGTGCAGTGCAGCATCAACTTAAAGTAAAACTTCAAATGTGGGGCTAAGTCGATGATAGATGACCAGTTTTCCCCTCTCTCCACATCGCCTGTGGATAACTTTGTTGAAAACTTGGGCCTACTTGCCGTGAAGGCGCGCGAAACAAGGCCTTCTGGGTCACCACCACGCTCCAAGGCCTGCTGTCAAGTCATTAAAAATCAATGACTTAGCAATATCCCCCAATCGTGTTAAGTAATAACCCGGTCGTGCACTGCGGAAAGCCCATTTGTGTGCATAAGTCAAGCCTTGACAGGCACCGATTCATCGCCGAAGCGCCATGATGGCGCCCCGCAAGCGCACGAATCGGCAGCACAGACGGCTTGCAGCAGGCGGCTGGCCTATGCCTGCGTGCCCTCGCGCTGCCGCAGCACCCGGCTGTGGCGATGCACTTCGTCCACCAGCACCGACACGCTCTCCGGCGGCGTGAATTGCGAGATGCCATGTCCGAGGTTGAAGACATGGCCATCGCTGCCACCGTCGGCCGCGTAATCGTCCAGCACGCGGCGCGCCTGTTCGCGAATGCCGGCCTCGTCCGCGAACAGCACGGTCGGGTCCAGGTTGCCCTGCAAGGCCACGCGGCCGCCGGTGCGCCGGCGTGCGGCGGCCAGATTGACGGTCCAGTCCAGGCCGATGGCGTCGGCGCCGCTGTCCGCCAGCTGCTCCAGCCACAGGCCGCCGCCCTTGGTAAAGACGATCACCGGCACGCTCTCGCCCTGATGCTCGCGGCGCAGGCCGGCGATGACCTTGCGCATGTAGTCCAGCGAGAAGCGCTGGTACATGCCGTCGGCCAGCGTGCCACCCCAGGTATCGAACAGCATCACGGCCTGCGCGCCGGCCTCGATCTGCGCGTTCAGGTAGGCGGATACCGCCTGCGCATTGATCTCCAGGATCCGGTGCATCAGGTCGGGACGGGCGTACATCATGCCCTTGACCAGCCGGAAGTCGTCGGAGCCGCCGCCTTCGACCATGTAGCAGGCCAGCGTCCACGGGCTGCCGGAGAAGCCGATCAGCGGCACGCGCTGGCGGCCGTCCTGCACCAGCGCGCGGCGGATCGACGCGACCGCATCGAATACGTACTGCAGCTCGCTCATGTCCGGCACCGCCAGCCTGGCGACATCGGCCTCGGTGCGCAGCGGCCGTGCAAAGCGCGGACCTTCGCCCTGCGCAAACGACAGGCCCAGGCCCATCGCATCGGGTACGGTCAGGATGTCGGAGAACAGGATCGCGGCGTCGAGCGGAAAGCGGTCGAGCGGCTGCAGCGTGACTTCGGTGGCAAAGGCCGGATTTTTCGCCAGGCCCAGGAAGCTGCCGGCCCGTGCGCGCGTGGCGTTGTACTCGGGCAGGTAGCGCCCGGCCTGGCGCATCAGCCACAGCGGTGTGTATTCGGTCGGCTGGCGGCGCAGCGCGCGCAGGAAGATGTCGTTTTGCAGTGCGTTCATGGCGGTCCTCGTCAGCAGCCCGCCATTCTACGGGATCGCCACCCCGGCGCCGCCACTATCAGCGGTATGGCGCTGCCATGATGCCGCGCACGCTTGCGCCCGGACTCATTCCTCGTCCAGCAATTGCACGAAGGCCTGGGCGCCGCGCCGCATCCATTCCCGGGCCCGCGGCGATTCGCCCTGCAAGCGGGCGAAGCCATGGGTCATGCCACTCGCCTCGATCGTGATCACCGCGGCGCCTTCGCGGACCAGATGATCGGCGTATGCGAGGCCGTCGTCGCGCAGCACGTCGTGAGCCGCGACCAGCACCACCGTCGACGCAGGGGCCGCGCCGGCGCCGCCGGGAAGCCGCGTCATCAGATGCAGCCGGGGATCGTCCATCGCGGTACCGTCGGCGAGGCGGGCTTCGCCGACGAACTGCGCCCAGTACCACGCCATTTCGTCGCGGGTCAGGCCCGGCCCTGACGCAAAGGCGCGATAGCTCTCGCTGGCAAACCGCGGCGCGGTGACCGGATAGATCAGCAACTGCGCGCGCACCAGGCCCGGCGTATCGGCATTGGCCAGCGCCGCGGCCTGCGCCGCGAGATGGCCACCCGCGCTGTCGCCGGCGACGGCAAGGAAACGCGGATCGACGTCGAGCGCGTCGCGCCGTTCCGCCAGCCAGCGGATCGCGTCGAGCGCGTCGTCACAGGGGGCGGGATAGGCATGCTCGGGCGCCAGCCGGTAGTCGACGCTGACGACCGCGCAGCCGGTATCGAGTGCCAGCGCCGCGGCGACGCCATGATGGGTGTCATGCGAGCCCACGACCCAGCCGCCGCCGTGGAAATAGACCAACAGGCGGGGCTTGTCCGGCTCGGTCGGCCGGAACAGTCGCGCGTTCAGCGTCCTGCCCTGCAGCGCGATTTGCAGCTCGGATATGGCCAGGCCATCCGGATCGGGGCGGTGCGACAGCGCCGCGACCTCGCGGAACCGGGCGCGCCGCTCTACCGCATTGGCAGGCACCGGCGCGCCGGCATAGCGCTCGGCGAGTCCGCGATAGTAGGCAAGCAGGTCTGGGTCGATGGCCATGGCGCGCTGGGCAACAAACGTGGAGTGGAAGGAAAGACGGAATGCGAGGGGCGAAGCGAAAGGTCGAATCGAAAGGTCGAATCGGAGGCCCGAATGATAGGCGAGAGCGACAATATGCGGCGGCGCCGCTCAACTGCGCATCGACTCGATCTTGCTGCAGCGGTCCTGCACCGCCATCAGGCCGACGCGCTTCGCACGGGCCAACGCCTCGTCGTTGACGATGCCCAGTTGCAGCCAGACCCCACGGGCGCCGATCGCGATCGCCTCGTCCACCACGGGCGGCACATCGGGCGAGCGCCGGAAGATATCGACCCAGTCGATGCGCGCGCCCTCCGCCGCCAACGCCTTGGCGGCGTCGTGCAGCGAGGCATGGCAGCGCTCGCCAAGGATCGACTCGCCGGCGTGGTTCGGGTTGACGGGCACGATCCGGTGACCGTGCCGCTGCAGGAAAGCGGCCACCTCGTGGCTGGCGCGCTCGGGCTTGTCGGACAGGCCGACCACGGCGACCGTGCGCAGCTTCAACATGCCTTCGATATCGGCCTGCAGGGCGTCCATTCAGTGCTCCTCGACAAGCGGGCGGGTGGCCCGTTGCGATGAACACTGCCGGTGCACGCCCCCCGCGTCAACCCCGGCGAGGTGACGCGGGGAGCAGTGCCGAAACGGAAATAGTCATGCACCAGAACGATGCCAGCGTGCGGCAGCCAACAAAGTGGCCCGATTTTTGTGGCTATTGCGGCGAATTTGTCGTCTTTTCGCTTTCAACTACTTGCAAACCGATACACTTTGTTACTGCCATCAGGGGAAGTTTCCCCCACAATGCTTTGACACAATGTGAACTTTGTGACGGCGCCGCAAGCCAGAGAGCCCCAGGCGCCCTGAAGAAAGCCCAGCAGCAGAATGTACTGCCGGTGTCCCGATAAACGGCGCGAATAGTAGTGGATCGAGCGCCTGGTTGGATACCGGTGTGCGGCGAACGGTAGCGAAGCCTGCAAGACAGGTTGTCCATGCAACAGGACACGCTACACATCGCCCGACCGAACCCGTTCCTTCGAATTGACCCCTCGAAGGGATTTTCCCGTCCGCGCGGAGCCTCCCCGGCCCGCGCGCTTTTTTTTGTCGTTTTAGTTTTTTGTCAGTGTTTGTCTGACTTCAGCCAACAGCATAGCTCGCATCATGAAAAAAGGCAGCCTCGCGGCTGCCTTTTTCCTTCGCGCTGACGAAAAAGCAACGCCTGAGCCGGCCCTGCTTACTTCTTCCGGCGCAGGCGCGCGATGGCCGCCAGCTGGGCAGCGGCGACCGCCAGCTCGCTCTGCGCACGCGCCAGATCGAACTCGCTGCTCTGGTTCTGCAGCAGCTCCTCGGCCGCGCGCTTTGCTTCCTGCGCCTTGGCCTCGTCGAGGTCGGCGCCACGGATCGCGGTGTCGGCCAGCACGGTGACGTGCTTGGGCTGGACTTCCAGAATGCCGCCGGCGACGAACACGAACTCTTCGCTGCCGTCTTCCTTCTCGATCCGCACCGCACCCGGATGGATGCGCGTGATCAGCGGCGTGTGCCCGGGCAGGATGCCCAGCTCACCCGACTCGCCCGGCAGCGCCACGAACTTCGCCTGGCCGGAGAAGATCGAGGCTTCCGCGCTGACGACGTCTACAAGAATGGTTGCCATGTGAATTCCTTTGTCCAGTCGCTTCGCTTGCAACGGCGGCGCGCCCGCGCACGCAGACCGTGCCGGCGCGCCGTCGCTTGGCGAGGCTTACTGGAGCTTCTTGGCCTTCTCGAAGGCTTCGTCGATCGAGCCGACCATGTAGAACGCCTGCTCGGGCAGGTGATCGCACTCGCCGTCCACCAGCATCTTGAAGCCGCGGATGGTTTCCTTCAGCGGCACGTACTTGCCCGGCGAACCCGTGAACACTTCCGCAACGTGGAAGGGCTGCGACAGGAAACGCTGGATCTTCCGTGCGCGCGCCACCGCCAGCTTGTCTTCCGGCGACAGTTCGTCCATGCCCAGAATCGCGATGATGTCGCGCAGTTCCTTGTAGCGCTGCAGCGTCTGCTGGACGCGGCGGGCCACTTCGTAGTGCTCGGTACCAACAATCTGCGGATCGAGCTGACGCGAGGTCGAGTCGAGCGGGTCGACGGCCGGGTAGATACCCAGCGCGGCGATGTCACGCGACAGCACGACGGTCGAGTCCAGGTGCAGGAAGGTGGTGGCCGGCGACGGGTCGGTCAAGTCATCCGCGGGCACGTAGACGGCCTGGATCGAGGTGATCGAGCCGGTCTTGGTCGACGTGATGCGCTCCTGCAGCTTGCCCATTTCCTCGGCCAGCGTCGGCTGATAGCCCACGGCCGAAGGCATACGGCCCAGCAGTGCCGACACTTCGGTACCGGCCAGCGTGTAGCGGTAGATGTTGTCGACGAAGAACAGGATGTCGCGGCCTTCGTCACGGAAGCGCTCGGCCATGGTCAGGCCGGTCAGCGCCACGCGCAGACGGTTGCCCGGCGGCTCGTTCATCTGGCCGAACACCATGGCCACCTTGTCGAGCACGTTCGAGTCCTTCATTTCGTGGTAGAAGTCGTTCCCTTCACGGGTACGCTCGCCCACGCCGGCGAACACCGACAAGCCGCTGTGCTGCTTGGCGATGTTGTTGATCAGCTCCATCATGTTGACGGTCTTGCCGACGCCGGCACCGCCGAACAGGCCAACCTTGCCGCCCTTGGCGAACGGGCAGACCAGGTCGATCACCTTGATGCCGGTTTCGAGCAGGTCGACCGAAGGCGACAGCTCGTCGAACTGCGGGGCCTTCTGGTGAATCGCGCGCACTTCGTCCGCGGCGATCGGGCCCGCTTCGTCGATGGGACGACCCAGCACGTCCATGATGCGGCCCAGCGTGCCGTGACCGACGGGCACCGAAATCGGCGCGCCGGTGTTCTTCACCGCCATGCCGCGGCGCAGGCCGTCGGACGAGCCCAGCGCGATGGTACGGACCACGCCGTCACCGAGCTGCTGCTGCACTTCGAAGGTCAGGCCCTTCTCGGCGAACGACGCTTCGTTGCTCTCTTCCAGCACCAGCGCGTCGTACACCTTCGGCAGCGCGTCGCGGGGGAACTCGATGTCCACCACGGCGCCAATACACTGCACAATATTTCCGATACTCATTTCGTATCTCCGATAGCTTGAATTCTTGACGCCCAGTCTCGTCAGTTACACGGCTGCCGCACCGCTGACGATTTCCGACAATTCCTTGGTGATCGCTGCCTGGCGGGTCTTGTTGTAGTCCAGCTGCAGTTCTGCAATCACGTTCTTGGCGTTGTCGGACGCCGCCTTCATGGCCACCATGCGTGCCGATTGCTCGGACGCCATGTTCTCGGCCACGGCTTGGTACACCAGCGCTTCGACGTAGCGGACCAGCAGGTCTTCCACCACCGTCTGGGCGTCGGGCTCGTAGATGTAATCCCACGAGTAAGCGCGCTTTTCCTCTTCGGTCTGCGCCATCCGCTCGGCGGACAGCGGCAGCAGCTGCTCGACCATCGGCTCCTGCTTCATGGTGTTGACGAACTTCGTGTACGCCAGGTACACGGCGTCCACCTCACCATTGGTGAAGGCGTCGAGCTGGACCTTGATCGCGCCGATCAGCTTTTCCAGATGCGGCGTATCGCCCAGATGCACCACGTGCGAGACCACCTTGGCGCCAACGCGGCCCAGGAACTGCATACCCTTGGTGCCGATCGCGGTGCTTTGCACCTGCACACCGCGGTTCTGCCATTCGCGCAGCTCGTTGGTGACGGCGCGCAGCACGTTGGTGTTCAGGCCGCCGCACAGCCCCTTGTCGGTCGTCACCACGATCAAGCCGGCGCGCTTGACGTCGCGCGCCTGCAGGAACGGATGCTTGAACTCCGGGTTGGCCGTGGCCAGGTGCGCGGCAATGTTGCGCACCTTCTCGGCGTACGGACGGGCAGCCCGCATCCGCTCCTGCGCCTTGCGCATCTTGGATGCGGCGACCATTTCCATCGCCTTGGTGATCTTGCGCGTGTTCTGCACGCTCTTGATCTTGGTTCGAATCTCTTTCGTTCCGGCCATATCTTCCTCTCCAGTCGTGCCGCGCCGCCGGCTGCCTTCCCTTTCAGGCGCAGGCCGGTTGCGCGGTCCGTGGAATCACGCGGTTAGAACGCGGCGGACTTCTTGAAATCCTCGATCGCGGCACGCAGGGCGGCTTCGTCGTCCTTCGACAGATCCTTGGTGTCTTCGATACGGTTGACGAGATCGGCGTACTTGGTCTTCAGGTGGTCGTGCAGGCCCTTTTCGAACGGCAGGATGTCCTTCACTTCCACGTTGTCGAGGAAGCCATTGTTGGCGGCGTACAGCGACGCGGCCAGCTGCCACACCTGCAGCGGCTGGTATTGCGGCTGCTTGAGCAGTTCCATCACGCGGCGGCCGCGCTCGAGCTGCTTGCGGGTGGCATCGTCCAGGTCCGAGGCGAACTGCGCGAACGCAGCCAGTTCACGGTACTGGGCCAGGTCGGTACGGATACCGCCGGACAGCTTCTTGATGACCTTGGTCTGGGCGGCGCCACCGACGCGCGACACCGAGATACCGGCGTTGATCGCGGGGCGGATACCGGCGTTGAACAGGTCGGTTTCCAGGAAGATCTGGCCGTCGGTAATCGAGATCACGTTGGTCGGCACGAACGCGGACACGTCGCCGGCCTGCGTTTCGATCACGGGCAGCGCGGTCAGCGAACCGGTCTTGCCCTTGACTTCGCCATTGGTGAACTTCTCGACGTAGTCGGCGTTGACGCGCGCGGCGCGCTCCAGCAGACGCGAGTGCAGGTAGAACACGTCGCCCGGGTACGCTTCGCGGCCCGGCGGGCGGCGCAGCAGCAGCGACACCTGGCGATAGGCCCAGGCCTGCTTGGTCAGGTCGTCATAGACGATCAGCGCGTCTTCGCCGCGATCGCGGAAGTACTCGCCCATCGTGCAGCCGGCGTAGGCGGCCAGGTACTGCATGGCAGCCGAGTCCGAAGCGGCGGCGGCCACCACGACGGTGTATTCCATCGCGCCGGTCTCTTCCAGCTTGCGCACCACGTTGGCGATCGTCGATGCCTTCTGGCCGATTGCCACGTAGACGCAGAAGACGCCCTTGCCCTTCTGGTTGATGATCGCGTCGACGGCGACGGCGGTCTTGCCGGTCTGGCGGTCGCCGATGATCAGCTCGCGCTGGCCGCGGCCGATCGGCACCATCGCGTCGATCGACTTCAGGCCGGTCTGCACCGGCTGGCTCACCGACTGGCGTGCGATCACGCCCGGGGCGACCTTCTCGATCACGTCGGTCTGCTTGGCGTTGATCGGGCCCTTGCCATCGATCGGCTGGCCCAGCGTGTTGACCACGCGGCCCAGCAGTTCCTTGCCCACCGGCACTTCCAGAATGCGGCCGGTGCACTTGACCTGGTCGCCTTCCGAGATGTGCTCGTAGTCGCCCAGCACCACGGCGCCGACAGAGTCGCGCTCGAGGTTCAGCGCCAGGCCGAAGGTGTTGCCGGGGAATTCCAGCATCTCGCCCTGCATCACGCCGGACAGGCCGTGCACGCGGCAGATGCCATCGGTCACGGAAATCACCGTGCCGGTGTTGCGCACTTCAGCTTCGGCGCCAAGGCCCGAGATGCGGGACTTGATCAGCTCGCTGATTTCTGAGGGGTTCAGTTGCATCACAATGCTCCTAATTCTTCAATCCGTCGGCTGTCCGCACATCAGGCGGTCAGCGCGGCTTGCATGGCGGCCAGGCGCGCGCGCACCGAGGTGTCCAGCACTTCGTCGCCCACCTTGACGCGAACGCCGCCGATCAGCGAGGGGTCGACCCTCACGGCCGGCACCAGCTTGCGCCCGAACTTGCGTTCGAGCGAGGCGACCAGATCGGTCAGCGGCGCGCCGTCGAGCGGGAACGCGCTGGTGATTTCGACGTCGGCCGAACCTTCTTGGGCGTTCTTCAGCGCATGGAACTGCTCGGCAATCTCCGGCAGCACGGTCAGGCGGTCGTTGTCCACCAGCAACTGCACGAAGCGGCGCGCCTCGTCGTTGACCGGAGACTTCAGCACCGACAGGAACAGTTCGGCCAGCTTGTCGCCGGGAACGTTCGGATCGTCGGCCAGCGCCTTGATCTCCGGGGTGGCCGCGACCTGCCCCATTTCCGAAACCAGCTCGGACCATGCACCCAGATTGCCGGCGTTGGCCTCGCTGGCGACGCGGAACAGCGCCTCGGCGTAGGGACGGGCAATGGTTGCGGTTTCTGCCATGATTAGAGCTCGGCCTTCAGTTGGTTGAGCAGGTCGGCGTGGACCTGCGCATTCACTTCACGCTTGAGGATCTGCTCTGCACCCTTGACGGCCAGCACGGCGACCTGGTCGCGCAGCTGCTCGCGTGCCTTGGTGACCTGCTGCTCGGCGTCCGCCTTCGCTTGCGCGATGATGCGTGCGGCTTCGGCCTGGGCGTTTTGCTTGATCTCTTCGGCGACCATCTGGGCGCGCTTCTCGGCGTCGGCGACGCGTTGCGCACCTTCGGCGCGGGCTTCGGCCAGGGCCACGTCCACGCGCTTGTTGGCCAGCTCGAGTTCGGCCTTGCCCTTTTCGGCAGCCGCGAGACCGTCGGCGATTTTCTTTGCGCGTTCGTCGAGCGCCTTCACCAGCGGCGGCCAAATGAATTTGGCGACAACCCACCACAGGATGAAGAACACGACCATCTGCGCAAAAAACGTTGCGTTCAGATTCATGGTGTGTTCCTTTCGGTAAACAAACTACAGATAAATGCGCAAAGGCGGCCAGGCTAGTGGCCTGCGCCGCCCGTCAGCATCATGCAGACCGAAAAGATTTACTGAATGACGGCCAGCAGCGGGTTGGCGAACGCGAACAGCATGGCCACGCCCACACCGATCAGGAATGCCGCGTCGATCAGGCCGGCCAGCAGGAACATCTTGGTCTGCAGCGGGTTCATCAGTTCCGGCTGACGCGCGCAGGCTTCGATGTACTTGCCACCCATCAGAGCGATACCCAGGCAGGCACCGATCGCGCCCAGGCCGATGATGATGCCGATACCGATGGCGGTCAGACCCTGGATGTTGGCGAGAAATTCTTGCATGACGACTCCTTTAATTTGAGAAGAGACTTAGAACCAAAAAAACCAAAAACCAAAAACCGGAAATCAGTGCTTGTCGTGTGCCTGGCCGAGATACACCAGCGTCAGCATCATGAAAATGAAGGCCTGCAGCAGCACGATCAGGATGTGGAAGATCGCCCAGACCGCGCCGGCAATCACGTGGCCGACGAAGCCCAGAGCCGACAGGTCGGCGCCGAAGGTCCACATCGAGCCCAGCAGCGCGATCAGCAGGAACACCAGTTCGCCGGCGTACATATTGCCGAACAGTCGCATGCCGAGCGAAACGGCCTTGGCCAGGAATTCGATGATGTTCAGCACCAGGTTGAACGGGGCCAGGTACCACTTGCCGCCGAACGGGGCCGACAGCAGTTCGTGCGCGAAGCCGCCCGCGCCCTTGATCTTGAAGCTGTAGTAGATCATCAGGATCAGCACGGCGAACGACATGCCCAGCGTGCCGTTCAGGTCGGCGGTCGCGACGGCCTTGTGGTGCGGCAGGTGGAAGCCGAACACGCCCAGCAGGTGGTTCAGGCCGTGGACCCAGTCAACCGGGATCAGGTCGATCGCGTTCATCATGGTGATCCAGCAGAACACCATCAGCGCCAGCGGCGCAATCCACGAGCGGTCGCCGTGGATGATGCCCTTGGCCTGATCGTCGACCATCTCGACGATCATCTCGACGAAGGCCTGGAAGCGGCCCGGCACGCCGGCGGTGACACGGCGCGCGGCCATGTACAGGAACAGCACGGCGATCGCGCCGCACAGCACCGACCAGATCACGGTGTCGTAATTGATCACGCTGAAGTCGACCACGGAGGCCTGCTTGCCGCCGATCGAATTCAGGTTCTGCAAATGTTCGGCGATATAGCCGGATGGGGTGAGCGCGTTTTCAGCGCCTTGAGCAGTTGCCATGTCGAATCGAACCGTATATTGCGAAACCTGTTTGACCGGCATTCGCCATCGCGAACACTCGGTATGCTTCTTGCACCGCCTTCGGCTCGTCGGCCGGTCACCGCAATGCAAGACGCTTCGTTACTTCCCGACGCCGCGCCCGATTCCGATCGGTGCGACATCCAAACCTTGTTTTCTCGAAACCGGCCCTCAATTGCCCTGAATCAGAACAACGCGGCACCGGTTCGGGGCATGGCGTTCCGCAATTCGACGAATCGAAAATCGATCGAACCCTCTATCGAATCGCCAGCGCCACCCAGTACGTCTTCAACGCAAGCAGGAACGTGACCAGCATCGGCACCCAACGCAGATCGCGGTACAGCACCACCACCAGCACGAACAGCGCGACGGTGGCCAGCACCTTGATCGCCTCGCCGATCACCAGCCCGCCGATCGACGCACGGTCCCGCGCGAGCCACAGCCGGAAGGCGAAGAACGCGCTCGGCACGCAGCACACCGCGCCGCCGAACAGCGCCGACCAGCCATACGGTCCGGCTTCGGGTCCGAACACCGCCCAGCCGACCGCCGACAACAGCGTCACCGCGACTTGCGCCAGTACCACCTTGCCCGGCGTCATCCGCGACGGCCGCAATGCGCGTTCGCCGAACAGCGACACCGCATCGTCGTGCGACAGTGGCCGGATCGGCCCGGGGCGCTCATCGTCGTCGCGCCAGTCGTCCTGGTCCCAGTCATCCGGCTGAGGCACGGAATTCCGCTCGGTACGGTCGGTATTCGATCCCGCGCGAGGCGGCTTGGGGTCTGTCGCCACTACAACTTGTCGGTCTGCCTGCTTGCAGTTCTGACCAGGAACTTTTCGTCCTCGGCCAGTATTCAAACCGCACGATTTTACGGGGAATGCGGATAACGAGTCAATCTGCTTACAGTTGCCTTGCAAGGCAAAACACCACAACTCTTGCTATCTCGCCTTGATCATGCTTGCGCGGATATTGCGCGGCAATGACCTGACACGTAATCGGATTGCGTAGCAAAAAAATGGCGCCGGGGGAAGAACCCGGCGCCATTCGCTTTGCTCCATTGGGCGATCATCGCCCAACTGTCCTCATGCGACCTGCCGCCCCGCGGCCGGTTCGCGCAGACGGGCAAGTACACCGTCGAGCGCGTCGTTGCTGGAAAACTGGATGGTCAGCTGGCCCTTGCCGCGGGCGCCGAGCTTGATCTGCACCGGCATGCCGAGCGCGTCGGACAGCTCCTCCTCCAGTCGTGCCACATCGCGCGCGCCCTGGCCGGTCTTCTGCTTCAGCGACTTCAGATCGAACGGCTTCAGCGTCGAGGTCACCAGCTTCTCGGTCTCGCGCACCGACAGCCGCTTGTTGACGATCTGGTTGGCCAGCGTGATCTGATGCGCGCCGTCCACCGCGAGCAGTGCGCGCGCATGTCCCATGTCGAGATCGCCGGCCATCAGCATCGTCTGCACCGGCTGCGCCAGGTTCAGCAGACGCAGCAGATTCGACACCGCGCTGCGCGAGCGGCCGACCGACTCGGCCGCCTGCTCGTGGGTGAACTTGAATTCGCGGATCAAGCGCATGATGCCCTGCGCCTCTTCCAGCGGGTTCAGATCCTCGCGCTGGATGTTCTCGATCAGGGCCATCGCCGCGGCGGCCTCGTCGGCCACGTCCTTGATCAGCACCGGCACCTTGTCCAGGCCCGCCAGCTTCGACGCGCGAAAGCGCCGCTCGCCCGCGATGATCTCGTAGCGGTCCGGCTCGGCCACGCGCCGCACCAGGATCGGCTGCATCAGCCCCTGTGCGCGGATGCTCGCGGCAAGCTCCTGCAACGCCCCCTCGTCCATCCGCGTGCGCGGCTGGTACTTGCCGGGCTGCAGCTGGTCGACGCGCAGCACGGTGGGAGAACCGTCCTGGCGCGCCGCCTCGACGATCTCCGCCGGGCCGCCCAGCAGGGCTTCCAGCCCGCGGCCCAGGCCCTTCTTCTTCGCGGTACTCATGGTGGTGGCTCCTTGCTTGCTGCCGTTCGCCGGCTCAGGCGATCTGGCCCAGTTGCTTGACGCGCGCGATCATCTCGGCGCCGAAATCGAGGTAGGCCTTGGCGCCCTTCGACGCGGGATCGAAGGCCACGCCCGGCATGCCGTACGACGGCGCCTCGGCCAGACGGACATTGCGCGGGATCATCGTCTTGAACACCTTGTCGCCGAAGTGGGCTTCCAGCTGGGCGGACACCTGCTGCTGCAGCGTCACGCGCGGATCGAACATCACACGCAGCAGCCCGATGACCTTCAGGTCCTTGTTCAGGTTCGCGTGTACCTGCTTGATCGTATTGACCAGATCGGACAGCCCCTCCAGCGCGAAGTACTCGCACTGCATCGGCACGATCACGCCATGCGCGGCGCACAGGCCGTTCAGCGTCAGCAGCGACAGCGACGGCGGGCAGTCGATCAGCACGAAATCGTACTCGCCCTCGACCTCGGCCAGCGCCTGGCGCAGCCGGCGCTCGCGGTGTTCGAGCTCGACCAGTTCGACTTCGGCACCGGCCAGCTCGCGGTTCGCCGGCAGCACGTCGTACTTGCCGGACTCCGAACGCTGGCGCGCCTGCGGGATCGTGGCAAAGCCGACCAGCACCTGATAGACGCTGTGCTGCAGCCCCTGCTTGTCGATGCCAGAACCCATCGACGCATTGCCTTGCGGATCGAGATCGACCAGCAGCACGCGCTGCCCTTGCGCGGCAAGGCCAGCGGCGAGGTTCACCGTGGTGGTCGTCTTGCCCACCCCGCCCTTCTGGTTTGCGATCACGAATACCTTTGCCATGGGTTCTGCAGCTCCTCGCTTGTATTCAGTCGGCGCGCGCATCGCTGCGCTCGCCACGGCGCGATAGCACCACCAGGTGGCGCTGCGCGTCCAGTTCGGGCACCGCCAGCTGCGGCACCGCTTCGACCTGCCAGGCCGACATCAGTCCGGCCTGCTCCATCCGCTCCAGTTCCGCCTGCGGGTAGATACCCTTCATCGCGATCAGACGGCCGCCGGGCGCCAGCAGATGGCCGGCGAGCATGACGAAATCGGCCAGTTCGGCGAAGGCTCGCGACGTGATCACGGCGAAGCCGTCGGCATCCGCCAGCTTTTCCACCGGCCCCCAATGCGCCGCCGCATTGCCCAGCCGGAGCTGCGCACGGCACTGGGTCAGGAAGGCGGTTTTCTTCTGCACGATGTCGACCATCAGTACCGACACGTCGGGACAGGCGATCGCCAGCGGCAGGCCCGGCATGCCACCGCCCGAGCCGACGTCGAGCACCCTGCCCCGCGCGCCCGGCGCCACCTCGGGCCGGCGCGCCGCTTCGGCCAGCGCCGGCACCGCGGCCAGCGAGTCCAGCAGATGATGCGTCAGCATCTCGTCCGGATGGCGGATTGCCGTCAGGTTATAGGTGGCGTTCCATTTGCGCAGCAGCGCCAGATAGGCGAGCAGCGTCTCGATACGGGCACCGTCCAGCGGCAGGCCGATCGCGGCCAGGCCGGCCTCGAGGCGGCGGCGCTGGGCGGCCTCGTCGACCGCGCCGTGGCGCCGCGCCCGGGATGCTTGCAGACCGCTCACTCAGGCCGCCTCGCGGCCCGAGCCGGCCGTCTTGCCGCGCCCCATGCCCTTCTTCTTCAGATGTACCAACAGCAGCGAGATGGCCGCCGGGGTGACGCCCGAGATGCGCGAGGCCTGGCCAAGCGTCTGCGGACGGTGCTGGTTCAGCTTCTGGCTGACCTCGAAGCCGAGGCCGCGCACTTCGGTGTAGTCGAAGTCGTCCGGCAGCCGGGTCGATTCGTTGGCTTCCAGCTTGTCGACCTCGGCGGCCTGGCGGGCGATATAGCCGTGGTACTTGATGCCGATCTCGATCTGCTCGCGGATCTGTTCGGCCTGCAGCGGGTCGTCGGCCAGCGGAGCAGCCGGCGCATGGCGGCCGTCCTGGAGCGCCATCAGTGCCTCGTAGCCGACGCCCGGACGCCGCAGCAGGTCCGCCAGGCTATATTCGCGCTCGATCGCCTTGCCGAGCAGCGGCACGGCATCCTCGGCCGGCAGGCTGGCCGGGTTGACCCAAGTGCTCTTCAGGCGCTCTGTTTCACGTGAAACAGCGTCGCGCTTTCGGTTGAAGGCGTCCCAGCGCGCGTCGTCGACCACGCCGAGCTCGCGGCCGATCTCGGTCAGCCGCATGTCGGCGTTGTCCTCGCGCAGGCTCAGGCGGAACTCGGCCCGGCTGGTGAACATCCGGTACGGCTCGGTCACGCCACGCGTGATCAGGTCGTCCACCAGCACGCCCAGGTACGCCTGGTCGCGGCGCGGCGCCCAGGCCTCGCGCTGCTGCGCATAGCGGCCGGCGTTGATGCCTGCCAGCAGCCCTTGGGCCGCCGCTTCTTCGTAGCCGGTGGTGCCATTGATCTGGCCGGCGAAGAACAGCCCGCCGATCGCCTTGCTCTCCAGCGAGGCCTTCAGCGCGCGCGGATCGAAGTAGTCGTACTCGATTGCATAGCCGGGACGCAAGATATGGGCGTTCTCGAGGCCACGGATCGAATGCACCAGTTCCAGCTGGACATCGAACGGCAGGCTGGTCGATATGCCGTTGGGATAGAACTCGTTCGTGGTCAGCCCTTCCGGCTCCAGGAAGATCTGGTGGCTTTCCTTGCTGGCAAAGCGATGGATCTTGTCCTCGATGCTCGGGCAGTAACGCGGCCCCACGCCTTCGATCACGCCGGTGTACATCGGCGAGCGGTCCAGCCCGCCACGGATGATCTCGTGGGTACGGGCATTGGTGTGGGTGATCCAGCACGGCAGCTGCTGCGGATGCTGCTCAGGACGGCCCAGGAACGAGAACACCGGCACCGGATCGAGGTCGCCGGGCTGTTCTTCCATCACCGAGAAGTCGATGGTACGGCCATCGATGCGCGGCGGCGTGCCGGTCTTCAGCCGGCCCTGCGGCAGCCTCAGCTCCTTGAGGCGGGCCGACAGCGTCACCGCGGCGGGATCGCCGGCGCGGCCTCCGGTGTAGTTGTCCAGGCCCACGTGGATCTTGCCGTCCAGGAAGGTGCCTGCCGTCAGCACCACCGCGCGGGCACGGAAGCGGACACCAACCTGCGTCACTGCGCCAACCACGCGGTCGCCTTCGACCATCAGGTCGTCGACGGCCTGCTGGAACAGCATCAGATTGGGCTGGTTCTCCAGCCGGGTGCGGATCGCCTTGCGGTACAAGACACGATCGGCCTGGGCGCGCGTCGCACGCACGGCCGGGCCCTTGCTGGAATTCAGGATGCGGAACTGGATGCCGGCCTCGTCGGTGGCGGCCGCCATGGCGCCGCCAAGGGCGTCGACTTCCTTGACCAGATGCCCCTTGCCGATGCCGCCGATCGACGGATTGCAGCTCATCTGCCCGAGCGTCTCGATGCTATGGGTCAGCAGCAGCGTCTGGCAGCCCATACGGGCCGCGGCCAAGGCCGCTTCGGTGCCGGCATGGCCACCGCCGACGACAATGACATCGAATTCTTTCGGGTAAAGCATGGGGGCACCTCCTCCGGGAGGCTGGAGAGGGAAAAACGGGATGCCGAATTATACCGGCATTCATTGGGGCATTCCGGACACGGGTCCGTTCCACGTGAAACATTGTGCTTCGGCGCCGCCATGTTTCACGTGGAACCTCCGGATTATCCTAGGTAGTCGCGGCCGTTGTTTCACGTGAAACAGGCCCAATCCCGGCCAGTTCGGGTGTTCCACGTGAAACAAAAAAGCCGGGCAATCGCCCGGCCTTGGATTACTCGCCTTCTCGCAACGTCAACGAATCACCGCTGCTGCCGCAGGTATGCCGCCACCCGCTCCAGCAGCCGCCCCATATCCCGCTGCACCTTGCCGAAGTTGGCATTGCGCTCACGGGTGCGCTCGTCCATATAGAGCGGACGCCGGATCTCGATTTGCAGGCTGTGGCGGCGCTCCGCCGGCCTGCCGATCTGCGCGATCAGTTGCACGCCCTTGTACGGGTCGTTGCGCGCGACGGTGTAGCCCATGTCGCGCAGCCCCAGCTCGATCAGCCCGACGAACTCCGGGTCGCAGGTGGTACCGTCGCGGTCGCCCAGCACGAAATCAGCCAGCGGATGCGGGCTGACCTTCTTCAAGCGCTCGTAGGCATTGTTCGGCATCGAGTGCAGGTTCAGATGCCACACCGCGCCGAAGCGGCGGTAGGTCGCGTCCACCGCTTCCGCCAGCGCCGCATGGTAGGGCCGGTAGTAGTGCTCGATCCGGTTGCGTACCTCGGCCACGCCGAGCTTGCGCGCGTAGATCGGCGTACTGGCGTCGATGTTGCGCCACACCAGGCCGAAGCCCAGCCGCGTCTTCTCGCCCGGTGCCAGCGGCTCGGGCCACGGCGCGTCCAGCAGCGCCGGGTCGAGATCGTCCGGCATCCGGTTCGGGTCGATATAGACGCGCGGGAAGTTCGCGGCGATCAGCGTGCCGCCGACCGCCGGTACCGCCTCCCACAGCGCGTCGACGTGGGTATCCTCCCCTTCGCGCAGCCGCGCCATCGGCACGGCGGCGCCAAAGTCTTCCGGATAGCGCGTGCCGCTGTGGGGCGAATCGCAGACCAGCGGCAGCGGTTCGCCCTCGGGCAGCCGGCGGACGATCGGTTCGAACGCCGCTGCCATCAGTTCAGCTCGATCTTGGCGGCCTTGGCCACGCGCGCGTAGCGAGCCATCGCCTGCTCGATCTGCACCTTGAACTGCTCGGGCGTGGTCGGCACCAGCGTGCCGCCCGATTCCTCGACCTTGCGCTTGAAGTCCGGGTTCTGCATCGCCTTGTGGATCGCGGCGTTCAGCTTGGCCACCACCGGGGCCGGCGTGCCGGCCGGCGCGACGATGCCGAACCAGCCGCCCTCGCCCATGTCCTTGAAGCCGAGTTCGGCGTAGGTCGGCACATCCGGCAGCTGCGCCGAGCGGCTGCCGCCCAGCACGGCCAGCGCGCGCAAGCGGCCGCCCTTGACGTGCGGCAGCGTCGACGACAGGTTGTCGGTGATCGCGTTGACCTGCCCCGCCACCGCGTCGTTCAACGCCACGCCAGCGCCCTTGTACGGCACATGCAGCAGATCGATGCCGGACAGCATCATGAAGTTCTCGATATTCACGTGACCCAGGGAACCGGTGCCCGGCGAGGCAAAGCTGTATTTGCCCGGGTTGGCCTTGGCCAGCGCGATGAATTCCTTCATGGTCTTGGCCGGCACGCTCGGATGGACCGCGAACACGCTGGGGATCGCCACCACGTTGGTCACCGGCACGAAGTCCTTGATCGGGTCGTAGCTGAGCTTCGGATAGACGGCCGGGTTCGAGCCATGCGTGCTGACCGTGGCCATGCCGATCGTGTAGCCATCCGGTGCCGAGCGGGCGACTTCCCCCATGCCCAGCGAACCGCCTGCCCCACCCTTGTTCTCGACCACGATGGTCTGGCCCAGCTCGCGGCCGGCAAATTCGGCGACCAGGCGCGCCGACAAATCGGTCGACCCGCCAGCGGCGAACGGCACGATCAGGCGGATCGGGCGGCTGGGATAGTTGGCCGGCGCGGCGCTGGCCGCGGCGGGCAACAACACGGCAGCGGCGATGGCGGTGGTCATGGCGGACAGCACAAAGCGACGACGCGTGGTCACGGCTCGGTTCATGGCGATGTTCTCCTTGGAATTGCCTTGTGTTCTATGCGGCAGAGGGTGCGGGGGGCGGATCCAGGGACCAACGACGCCCCGCGACGCGTCAAGTGTCGGGCAGTTTACCGAGCGTGCACAAACGACTATATTGCACGCTTCCATTACCAAAGTTCATTCTCGCGGCACCGCGCGTGCCGGTGAACGAAAAAGGCCCGCATGCGCCTGCGATCGCCGTCGATGTCCGAGCTGCACGCCTTCGCCACCGCGGCGCGGCTGGGCAGCTTCACCCGCGCCGCGGAGGAACTGTGCGTGACGCAGGGCGCAATCAGCCGGGCCATCGCCAGGCTGGAGGCGCACTTCGGCCAGCCGCTGGTCCAGCGCAACGCGCACCGGCTGGTACTGACCGCCGCCGGCCGAGGGTTTCTCGAGGCGGTGGCGGGACCGCTGGCGGCAATCGAATCGGCCAGCGCCGCACTGCTGGCCGGCGACCGCCAGCACCATCTGACGCTGTCCGCCCTGCCCACGCTGGCCAGCGTCTGGCTGGTGCCACGGCTGCCCGACTTCCATCGGCGCCATCCCGATATCCGGCTGGACTTCGTGCCCTACCGGCGCGACGAAGACTTCTCGGGTCCGGCGCCCGATGCGGCGCTGCTGGCGGGTACCGCCGCCAGCTGGCCCAATCTGCAGGTCGACTATGTGATCGGCAGCGAGATGGTGCCGGTCTGCCATCCCGAGCGCGCGCGGCTGCGGCACCAGGCCGGCCAGTGGCAAACGCCGGCGGACCTGCTGCAGGAGCCGCTGCTGTTCCACACCGGCGCGCCGGCAAACTGGCAGCACTGGTTCCACGCGGCGGGCGTACCCAACGCTGCGCCGACGCTGGCCACCGGTTTCGACCAGGTGTCGATCCTGGTGCAGGCGGTCAAGGCCGATATCGGCATCGCGGTGTTGCAGCGCTGCCTGGTACGCGACGAGATCGCGGCCGGCCGCGTGGTGGCGCCGTTCGACCTGCCGATCCGGCTGACGCGCGGCTATTTCCTGTGCGCGCCGCGGGAGCGGCGCGACCATCCGGCGCTGAATCGCTTCAGGCAGTGGTTGCTGGAGACGGCTGCGCAGGATCCGGACGTGGCGCGGATCCGGGACAATGATTCACGAGATCGATGATTCTTCGGATATTCAAGCCGAGAACATTTTTTCCAATTATGAGTCCGCCCAAAGCATAACCACGAGAAATAATAACGGCGTGCCACAGCACGCCGTTATTCTTCGCTCAGATGAAGACCCGCCCAACACAGCCCCGGGCGGTCTCAAATCACCGTCAAGCCGCCTTCTTCGCCAACCCCAGATAGGTCTCGATGACGCGCGGGTCGGCCGCCAGTTCGTCGGCCGGCCCGGCCATCGCAATCTCTCCCGTCTCGATCACATAGCCGTAGTCGGCCACCTGCAATGCCGCGCGCGCATTCTGTTCGATCAACAGCGTCGCCACGCCGGTGCGGCGCAGGTCGTTGATGATGTGGAAGATCTCCTTGACGATCAGCGGCGCGAGACCGAGGCTCGGCTCGTCCAGCATCAGCAGTTCCGGCTTTGCCATCAGCGCGCGGCCGACCGCCAGCATCTGGCGCTCGCCACCGGACAGCGTGCCGGCATCCTGGCGCGCGCGCTCGCGCAGCCGCGGGAACAGTTCGTAGACCACGTCCATCTGGTCCAGGAAGTTCTTCTCGCCGGCGCGCTTGCGGCGGAAGGCGCCGAGCCGCAGGTTGTCCTCGACGCTCATCGAGCCGAACAGCTCGCGCTTCTCCGGCACCAGGCACATGCCGCGCGCGACCCGGCCCTCGACGGGAATGCCGGCCATGTCGTGGCCCAGGTAGGACACCGTGCCGCTGGCCGAACCGGTCGGCGGCAGCGCGCCCATGATGGCGTTCAGCATCGTCGATTTGCCGGCGCCGTTGGGTCCGATCACCGTGACGATCCTGCCGGCCTCGACCGACAGGCTGGCCCCGTGTACCGCCTCGACCTTGCCGTAGCGGACATGCAGGTCGTTGACTTCGAGAATCACGCTCACCGCTCGCTCCTGATCCCTTCCTGATCCTTATTCCACGCCGCCCAGATAGGCCTCGAGCACCGCGGGGTTCTTCTGCACTTCGTCGGGCACGCCTTCGGCGATGCGCGTACCGAACTCCATCACCACCAGCCGGTCGGTCAGGTTCATCACGAAGTCCATGTCGTGCTCGACCAGCAGCACGCTCATGCCTTCGCCCTTGAGCTTGCGCAGCAGTTCGGCCAGCGCCTGCTTCTCCTTGTAGCGCAGGCCCGCGGCCGGCTCGTCGAGCAGCAGCAGCGCGGGATCGCAGCACAGCGCACGGGCAATCTCGAGAATGCGCTGCTGGCCCAGCGCCAGGCTGCCCGCTTCCATATACATGCAGTCGGCCAGGCCCACGCGCTCGAGCTGGCGCTTCGCCTCGAACAGCAGCTTGGCTTCTTCGCCGCGATTCATCCGCAGGATCGCCGCGGACACGCCGCCCTGGGGCCGGTAGTCGCCGCGCAGGTGCGCGCCGATCGCGACGTTCTCGAGCACCGTCATCGTCGGCAGCAGATGCACGTGCTGGAAGGTACGGCCGATGCCGCGCTTGACGATCTCGCGCGACGGCAGGTTGGTGATCGCCTCGCCGCGATACCGCACCTCGCCGCGGGTCAGCGGCAGCACGCCGGTGACCAGATTGAAGGTGGTCGACTTGCCCGCGCCATTGGGCCCGATCAGCCCGACGATCTCGCCGGCGCGCACCTGGAAGCTGACGTCATTGACCGCCACCAGCCCGCCGAACTCCTTGCGTGCGGCGCGCACGTCGAGGATCAGTTCGCCGGCCTGCGGTTTCTGCCGCACCGGCAGCGCGGCGGCCTGCTCGGGCGCGCGCACCGGCGGCCCACTCGGCCACACCTTGCGCACGAACGGCCAGAGCCCCTCGCGCGCATACTGCAGCAGCAGCACCAGCAGCACGCCGAACACGATGATCTCGAAGTTGCCGTTGGCGCCCAGCAGCTTCGGTAGCACGCCCTGCAGCATGTCCTTCAGGATGGTCAGGATCCCGGCGCCGAGCACCGCGCCCCAGACATGGCCGACGCCGCCGACCACCGCCATGAACAGGTACTCGATGCCGTAGTTCAGGCCGAACGGCGTCGGGTTCACCGCCCGCTGCAAGTGCGCGTACAGGAAGCCGGAGATGCAGGCCAGCACCGCGGCGACGACGAACACCACGACCTTCATCCATGCGGTATTGACGCCCATCGCCTCGGCCATCACGCCACCGCCCTTCAGCGCGCGAATGGCGCGGCCCGGACGCGAATCGAGCAGGTTCTGCATCGCCAGGACCGCCAGCAGCACCACGACCCAGATCAGATAGAACATCGAGCGGCCGGACTGCAGCTCGAAGCCCAGCAGCGACAGCACCGGGATGCCGTTCAGGCCGTCGTACTTGCCGAGGAATTCGAGATTGCCGAACAGGAAGAACAGCGACAGCCCCCAGGCGATCGTCGCCAGCGGCAAGTAATGCCCCGACATCCGCATCGTGATCAGGCCGATCACATAGGCCGACGCCATCGTGATCACCAATCCGACCAGCAGGCCGAACCAGGGCGACAGCCCGTACTGCGTGGTCAGGTAGGCGGTGCTGTAGGCGCCCAGGCCGACGAAGGCCGCCTGGCCGAACGAGGTCATGCCGCCGACGCCGGTCAGCAGCACCAGGCCGATCGCGACGATGCTGTACAGGCCGATGTAGTTGCCGAGCGTGATCCAGAACTCGGGCGTCGGCAGGACCGGCAGCAACGCCAGGATCGCCGCGAACGCGATCAGGAGCAGCCGGTTGCGCAGGTTCGCGCCGCCGGAGATCGCGCTCGGAGCCGGGATCGGCTGCGTCGCGGCCGCCGCCGTGTCGGACGCCTGCTGCGTCCCCGTGGTGCGTGTGGCTTGCCGTTGCATCATTCCTCGTCTTCCACATGTTTGCTGGTCAGCGAGCGCCACAGCAGCACCGGAATGATCAGCGTGAACACGATGACCTCCTTGAACGCACTGGCCCAGAAGGACGAATAGGATTCGAGCAGCCCGACCAGCAGCGCGCCGGCGGCCGCCACCGGATAGCTGACCAGTCCGCCGACGATCGCGCCGACGAAGCCCTTCAGGCCGATCAGGAAGCCGGACTCGTAGTAGACCGTGGTCAGCGGCGCGATCAGGATGCCGCACAGCGCACCCATCGCGGCCGCCAGCGTGAACGACAGCCGGCCGGCCTGCGTGGTGCCGATGCCGACCAGGCGCGCGCCCAGCCGGTTGACCGCGGTGGCGCGCAGCGCCTTGCCGGTCAGCGTGCGGTCGAAATAGAAGTACAGGCCGGCGATCAACAGGCCGGACACGCCGATCACCCACAGGCTCTGGCCGGACACCGACAGCGCGCCGACGTCGAAGCGCGCGTCGGAGAACGCGGTGGTGCGCGAACCCTCGGCGCCGAACATCACCAGCCCCAGTCCGACCAGCGCGAAGTGCACGCCGACCGAGACGATCAGCAGCACCAGCGTGCTGGCCTCGGCCAGCGGCTGGTAGGCGATCCGGTACAGCATCGGGCCCATCGGCACCACGATCAGCAGCGTCAGCGCGATCTGCGCCAGCATCGGCAGCGGCTGCGCGCCATAGGCCTGCGTCAGCCAGTGCACCGCGAACGGAAAGACCAGGTACTTGCCCGCCAGCACCGCCAGCCGGCTGCCGGCGCTGCGGCGCAGTTCGGCGCTGCGCAGCACGGTGGCGCCCTCGTAGACGAAGGTCAGCACGCCCATCGCCACCAGCAGCCACGAGGTCTGCGGCGCATGGCCGGCCTGCATCACCGCCAGCGTCAGCGCGCCGTAGGCGACGAACTCCCCTTGCGGGATGAAGATGACGCGGGTCACCGAAAACACCAGCACCAGGGCCAGCGCCAACAGCGCGTAGATCGCGCCGGAGGTGATGCCGTCCTGAGCCAGGATGGCCGCAATCGAGAGGTCCATGATCTCCCCGAGGAGTTGCCGCGATGCAGCGAATTACGAAATAGTAAAGGTCTTACGCTACGAGGAAATCCGCGCGAACCCTAGCGCCGGTATCTGTCTGTGGGTCTTCTCCCCTCTCCCGCGCGCGGGAGAGGGGAGCGTCCCACGGCAAACGGAAAGCGCGCGCCCGTCAAAACAAAAAAGGCGCATGGTGCGTCCATGCGCCCTGCCGCGCGGCGAAGCTGCCGGGCGTTGCTACTTCTGCAGCTTCCACTTGCCGTCGACGATCTGCACCATCACGCGCGAGCGCTGGTCCAGGCCCAGATGGTCGGTCGGGCTCATCGTCATGATGCCGTGCGAGACCGGCAGCTCCTTGGTCTGCTCCAGCGCATCGCGCAGCGCCTTGCGGAACTCCGGCGTGCCCGGCTGCGCCTTCTTCAGCGCGACCGGAATCGCGCGCTCGAGCAGCAGGCCGGCATCCCAGGCGTGGCCGCCGAAGGTCGACACCTGGCCGCCGAAGGCCTTCTCGTAGGCGGTCTTGTAGGTCAGCGCCGGCTTCTTGACCGGATTGCTGTCGGGCAGCTGTTCCGCGACCAGCAGCGGGCCGGCCGGCAGCAGCGCGCCTTCGCAGTCCTTGCCGCAGACGCGCAGGAAGTCGGGGTTGGCGACGCCGTGGGTCTGGTAGATCTTGCCCTTGTAGCCGCGCTCCTTCAGCGCCTTGGCGGGCAGCGCCGACGGGGTGCCCGAACCGGCGATCAGCACCGCGTCCGGATTGCTGGCCATGATCTTCAGCACCTGCCCGGTGACCGAGGTATCGGTGCGGGCGAAGCGCTCGGTGGCCACCACCTTGATCTTGCGGATGTCCGCCACCTTGGCGAACTCCTGCGACCAGCTCTCGCCATAGGCATCCGCGAAGCCGATGAAGGCCACCGTCTTCACGTTGTTGTTGCCCATGTGCTCGGAGATCGCGGTCGCCATGTGCGAGTCGTTCTGCGGGGTCTTGAAGACCCAGGCGCGCTTGGCGTCCATCGGTTCGATGATGCGCGCCGACGCCGCCATCGTGATCATCGGCGTGCCGCTCTCGGCGACCACGTCGACCATCGCCAGCGAGTTCGGCGTCACGGTCGAGCCGACCACGGCATCGACCTTGTCCTCGCTGATCAGCTTGCGGGTGTTCTTGACGGCGGTGGTGCTGTCGGAGGCGTCGTCGAGCACGATGTATTCGACCTTCTTGCCGGCGATCTCCTTCGGCAGCAGCGTGAAGGTGTTCTTCTCCGGAATGCCCAGCGAAGCCGCCGGACCGGTCGCCGATACCGTGACCCCGATCTTGATCTGGGCCTGGGCGGCGCCGGCGCACAGACAGGCGGCGGCGAAGGCCAGCATGCTGGCGCGCTTGAAATTCATCGTGTCTCCTTCTTCTCTCAAACCGTCCGGCATCGCCACGGCTTGCGCCGATCCGCGCCTGGCTTGTTGTTCCGACGGATCCGGCGGTGCTTGTCGCCGCCTTTTGGCCGTCGTGCCCGATCCCGTCCGCGCGTGCCCTCTTGCGAGGGTCGCGGCCGTTCGTCTGCGGTCAATACAGGTTCGCGACGAGCTCGGCCGACGCCGGCTTCGATTCGCCGACCGAGCGGTCGGGAATTGGCACCGAGTCTAACACAGCGCCCCTTGCCGCCAAGGCAGGATTAACCCGCATCGCCAGCATCGGCGCGGCTTCCGGCGGTGCGGACCGTCAGCCGGCGAAGGCATCCCAGGCGGTCTTCAGGATCAGCGCGCTGACCACCAGCAGGAAGACCTTGCGCACGAATCCGCTGCCGTGTTTCAGCGCAAGCCGGCTGCCGAGCTGGCTGCCAATCACGTTGCCCACCGCCATCACCAGACCGAGTTCCCACCAGACATGGCCCTTGAAGCCGAGCAGCATCAGCGCGGCGACATTGGTGGCGAGGTTGACCAGCTTGGTCGATGCCGCCGCGTGCAGGAAGTCGTAGCCGAACAGCCGCACGAACATGATCATCAGGAAGCTGCCGGTACCCGGCCCGAAGATGCCGTCGTAGAAGCCGATCGCGGCGCCGCCCACCAGCGCGACCCAGCGCTCGCGCGCGCCGGACAGCGTCGGCGCATGTTCGGCGCCGAGATCCTTCCTCGCCAGCGTATAGGTCAGCAGGATCGCCAGCACGAACGGCAGCAGCTTGCGCAGCGGTTCGGCCGGCACCAGCGTCAGCGTGTAGGCGCCGGCCATCGAGCACAGGAAGGCGGCGATGACGGCGGGCCCGGTGGCGCCCCAGTAGATCCGCACGCTGCGGGCGTAACGCACCGCGGCGTTGAAGGTGCCGGCCATCGAGGCGACTTTGGTGGTGCCGATCAGCGTCGCCGGCGCGTGGCTCGGGTACGCGCTGAAGATGGCGGGAATCTGTATCAGGCCGCCGCCGCCGGCGACCGCATCGATCAGGCCGGCCAGCAAGGCGGCGGCAAACAGGAAGGCAAACTCCATTCGAATATCCGGGAATGCGGGAACGACGAGAAAGGAAAGCGCAGGCAGCGGCCGGCATGGAGCCCGTGGTCCGGGGCCGGCAACGAGACTGGTACGGGCCGGGGGGCGGTCGGATCAGCCCAGCTGCTTGGCGGCCGGGGCCAGGTCGCGGTGCCACAGGCCGCACGGCAGCCGGCTCAGCCCACCGCCCGGATCACGGTCCGGATCGCCGTCTGGATCGCCGTCCGGATCACCGGCACCGGGCAGCCCCGGCGCCCACAGCAGATGGCGCACGCCATGCGCGCGGCACCAGCCGGCGAGCCAGTCCCGGCAGGAAGCGAGGATTGCACCACTTTCGTGCGCACCGGGCAAGCACCAGGCTTCGGCCGCCAGCGCCGCCAGGCCGCCCAGATCGAGGCGCGGCACCAGCTGGACCGGCAGGCAGCCGACCAGCGGGCCGTCGCGCGACGCCAGCAGGCACAGGCCCAGCTCGGGTCGCTGCAGCAGCCGCTCGAGCATCGCGGCGCGGCCCCGCTGCAGCAGCACCGGCGCCGGCGCGCACGCCTGCAGCCAGTCCGCCAGCATTGGCTGGTCGGCCGGAAAAGCCTGTCGAATCAGATAGTTGGGAGTCGGCGTCGGGGCGCCGGAGGGGCCAGAACGGCCAGAATTGGCTGAAGAGGTGGGGTCGGACGGAGACGGCATGGCGGTCGCGGGCAAGGCGCGCATTGTCTCACGGAGCACGGCACAAATTAAAAAGGGCGTTGCCGAGGATCACCCGTCAACGCCCTTTCCTTATTTAACGCTGCTTCCTCACGGAATGCTCATCGTGGGTGCGCGCCTGTCGTCTCCTCGCTTCCGCCTCCATTTAACCTGCGAAAACCGTGACTGCAATGTAACGAAGCGGTGCGTATCGAACAAGCTAGAAAAAACCCTAGCCCTAAAAACGGGCATGTATCCCGGCGGCCACTCCCCAACCACTCCCCAACCACTGCCCAATTCGACCGCCCTGCCCCGCCGGGACGACGGCAATGTGGCTAATGGCGGCTGCGGGAGAACAGCGCCTGCAGCTCGCCCATGATGCCGCGGCGGAACAGCAGCACGCAGATCACGAAGATCACGCCGGTCACCATCGTCACCGACTCGCCCAGCGAGTTGAACCATTCGACGCCGGTGGCCGAGGCCAGGAAGCTGCCGATGTCGCCCAGCTTGTTCTCCAGCGCGACGATCACGAAGGCGCCGACGATCGGACCCGACAGCGTGCCGAGGCCGCCGACCAGCGTCATCAGGATCACCGTGCCGGACATCGACCAGTGCACGTCGGTCAGCGTCTCGAAGCCCAGCACCAGCGCCTTGATCGCGCCGGCCAGCCCCGACAGCGCCGCCGACAGCACGAAGGCCATCAGCTTGAAGCGGTCGGTGTCGTAGCCCAGCGAGATCGCGCGCGGCTCGTTCTCCTTGATCGCCTTCAGGATCTGGCCGAACGGCGAATGCACGGTGCGGACGATCAGCGCGAAGGCCAGCACCAGGATCAGCAGCGCGACGTAGTACAGCGTCAGGTCGTCCGACAGCGACAGCACGCCGAACAGCTTGCCGCGCGGAATGCCCTGCAGCCCGTCCTCGCCGCCGGTGAACGGCGCCTGCAGGCAGAAGAAGAACAGCATCTGCGCCAGCGCCAGCGTGATCATCGAGAAATAGATGCCCTGGCGCCGGATCGCCAGCGCGCCGACCACATAGCCGATCGCCGCGCCGGCCAGCGTGCCGAGCACCAGCCCGACTTCCGGCGTCACGCCCCACACCTTCATCGCATGGCCCGCCACATAACCGGCGCCGCCGAAGAAGGCCGCGTGGCCGAACGACAGCAGGCCGGTGTAGCCGATCAGCAGATTGAACGCGCAGGCAAACAGCGCGAAGCACAGCACCTTCAGCACGAACACCGGATAGGCGCCGGCCATCGGCGCGGCGATCAGCGCGGCCAGCAGCAGGCCATAGAACAACAGCGGCACGGTACGCGGCACGCCGCCGCGCGCGGCGCCGGCCTGCGCCGGCGTCGAGGCTTGCGTGCCCTGGGGTCCCTGTGCGCGCGATGCGCTTTGTCCGTCCATCACTTCTCCCTCCCGAACAGCCCGGCCGGCCGCAGCAGCAATACGATCACCATGATCAGGAACACCACGGTCGACGACGCTTCCGGATAGAACACCTTGGTCAGCCCCTCGATCACGCCCAGCCCGAGGCCGGTGACGATGGAGCCGAGGATCGAGCCCATGCCGCCGATCACGACCACCGCGAACACCACGATGATCAGGTTCTGCCCCATCAGCGGCGAGATCTGGATCACCGGCGCGGCCAGCACGCCGGCGAAGGCGGCCAGCGCGACGCCAAAGCCGTAGGTCAGCGTGACCATCAGCGGCACGTTGACGCCGAAGGCCTCGACCAGCTTCGGGTTCTCGGTGCCGGCGCGCAGATAGGCGCCGAGCTTGGTCTTCTCGATCATGTACCAGGTCGCCAGGCACACCGCCAGCGAGGCCACGACGACCCAGGCGCGGTAGTTCGGCAGGATCATGAAGCCGAGGTCGGTCGCGCCCGACAGCAGTTCCGGCGTCGAATACGGCAGGCCCGACACGCCGTAGATCGAGCGGAACACGCCCTCGATCACCAGCGTGATGCCCAGCGTCAGCAGCAGGCCATAGATATGGTCCAGCTTGTAGATCCAGCGCAGCATCGTCTTCTCGATGACCACGCCGAGCACGCCGACCACCACCGGAGCGAGCAGCAGCATCACCCAGTAGTTGAGCCCGGCGTACTCCATGCCCATCCAGGCCAGCACCGCGCCGAGCATGAAGAGCGCGCCGTGCGCGAAATTGATGACGTTGAGCAGGCCGAAGATCACCGCCAGGCCAAGGCTCAACATCGCATAGAACGCCCCGTTGACCAGCCCGAGCAGCAGCTGGGACAACATGGCGGGCAAGGGAATACCGAAGATGTCCATCGCAGGCTTCAGCTATGCGGCGCCGCGGGCCCGTTCCGCGCCGGCCCGCCCTCCATCGAGGAAGGCATGGGCCGGCGGCAGCGAACGCGCACGCGGCGCCGGTCGTTCATCGGGCCGCGGCGATGCGCAACGCGCGCAACGCCGGGCCACCTTCGCTTACTTCTTCAGCAGCGCGCACTTCGACTCGGCGGGCGTCGTGAAGGCCTGGTCGCCCGGAATCGTCGCCACGACCTTCAGGTAGTCCCACGGCTTCTTCGACTCGGCGGGGCTCTTGACCTGCATCAGGTACATGTCGTGGATGGCGCGGCCATCGGCACGGATATAGCCCTTGGTGTAGAAGTCGTCGATCTTCGCCTTCTTCAGCTCGGCCATCACCTTGTCCGGATCGTCGGTCTTGGCCGCCTCGACCGCCTTCAGGTAGGTACGCACCGCGGAGTAGTCGGCCGCCTGCAGGCTGCTCGGCATCTTCTTGTTCTTGGCGAAGAAGCGGTTGGCGAACTTGCGGGTCTCGTCGTTCATGTCCCAGTACCAGCTGTCGGTCATCAACAGCCCTTCGGTGTTCTTCAGTCCGAGGCTGTGCACATCGTTGATGAACATCAGCAGGCCGGCGATCTTCATGTTCTTGGTGATGCCAAATTCCTTGGCCGCCTTGATCGAGTTGATCGTGTCGCCACCGGCGTTGGCCAGGCCCAGGATCTGCGCCTTCGACGACTGCGCCTGCAGCAGGAACGACGAGAAGTCCGACGCCGACAGCGGGTGGCGCACCGAGCCGACCACCGTGCCGCCATTGGCCTTGACCACCGCCGAGGTGTCGTTCTCCAGCGAATGGCCGAAGGCGTAGTCCGCGGTCAGGAAGAACCACGACTTGCCGCCCTGCTTGACCACCGCGCTGCCGGTGCCCTTGGCCAGCGCCACCGTGTCGTAGGCGTAGTGCACCGTGTACGGCGAGCACTCTTCGTTGGTCAGGCGGGCCGTGCCCGCGCCGATGTTGATGTAGACCTTCTTCTTTTCCTGCGCGACCTTGTTCATCGCCAGCGCGGTACCGGAGTTGGTGCCGCCCAGCAGCATGTCCAGGCCCTGCTGGTCCATCCATTCGCGCGCCTTCGACGCGGCGATGTCGGCCTTGTTCTGGTGGTCGGCCGACAGCAGCTCGATCGGCTTGCCGAGCACCTTGCCGCCGGCGTCCTCGATCGCCATCTTGACGGCCTCGACGCCCGACTTGCCGTCGATGTCGGCGTACAAGCTCGACATGTCGGTGATGAAGCCGATCTTGACCGAATCACCCGATACCTGCGCGGAGGCCGCTCCGGCCGCCATGCCCGTCACCAAGGCCGCCATCGCGGCTGCGAGCCGTTTGATCTTCATTGCTTGTCTCCTGTGTTTCGGCGGCCTCGCGCCGCCCGTTCCTACACCGTACCTGCGACCCCTGACTGCGGTCATGCGTGCGACCCCGAAGGGATCAGACCCCAAGCAGTTCGTGCAACACCGGCATCTTCTGTTCGAGCTCGCCGGCGCCGAAGCGCTCGACGATGGTGCCGTGCTCCATCACATAGAAGCGGTCCGCCAGCGGCGCGGCGAAGCGGAAGTTCTGCTCCACCATCACCACCGTGTACCCCTTCTGCTTCAGCATCCGGATCATGCGGGCCAGCGCCTGCACGATCACCGGTGCCAGTCCTTCCGAAATCTCGTCGAGCAGCAGCAGGTTGGCGCCGGTGCGCAGGATGCGGCCGACCGCCAGCATCTGCTGCTCGCCGCCCGACAGGCGCGTGCCCTGGCTCTGCCGGCGCTCGGCCAGATTCGGGAACATCTCGTAGATCTCGGCCTCGCTCATGCCCTGCTTGGCGCCGTTGCCCTTGAGCTGCGGCGGCAGCAGCAGGTTCTCCTCGCAGGACAGGCTGGCGAAGATGCCGCGCTCCTCGGGGCAGTAGCCGATGCCGTAATGCGCGATCTTGTGCGTCGGCAGATGGATCGTCTCGTGGCCGTCGATCCTGATCGAGCCCTTGCGCGTGCCGGTCAGGCCCATGATCGCGCGCAGCGTGGTGGTGCGGCCGGCGCCGTTGCGGCCCAGCAGCGTGACCACCTCGCCGCGGTTCACGGTCAGGTCGACCCCGTGCAGGATGTGCGATTCGCCGTACCACGCCTGCAGGCCGCGGATCTCGAGGGCGGGGGTATTGTCGGTTGCCATGTCTTCGTTCCCGCTTGCTCTCAGTGCGCGCCCTGCAGCTCGGCGTCGGCCGTGCCCATGTAGGCTTCCATCACGCGCGGATCCTTCGAGACCTGCTCGTATGGCCCTTCGGCCAGGATCGCGCCCCGCTGCAGCACGGTGATCGTGTCCGCGATCGACGACACCACGTTCATGTTGTGTTCCACCATCAGGATGGTGCGCCCCGCCGAGACCTTCTTGATCAGTTGCGTGACGCGGTCGACGTCCTCGTGGCCCATGCCCTGGGTCGGCTCGTCGAGCAGCATCAGCTCCGGTTCCATCGCCAGCGTGGTGGCGATCTCCAGCGCGCGCTTGCGGCCGTACGGCAGGTTGACGGTCACGGTGTCGGCGAACTCGGTCAGGCCGACCTGCTCGAGCAGCGCCATCGCCTCGTCGTCGAGCACCGACAGCGTGCGTTCGCTGCGCCAGAAGTGGAAATGCGTGCCGAGCTTGCGCTGCAGCCCGATGCGCACGTTCTCGCGCACGGTCAGGTGCGGAAACACCGCCGAGATCTGGAACGAACGGATCACGCCGCGGCGCGCGATCTGCGCGGGCTTCTCGCCGGTGATGTCGGTGCCGTTGAACAGGATGGTGCCGGTGGTCGGCACCAGGAATTTCGTCAGCAGATTGAAGCAGGTCGTCTTGCCCGCTCCGTTGGGGCCAATCAGCGCATGGATGGACCCGCGCCTGACCCGCAGATTGACGTCGCTGACCGCGGTGAACCCCTTGAACTCCTTGGTGAGGTTGCGCGTCTCCAGGATGGTTTCCTGCTGGTTCATGTCTCCTGCCCGTCCTCGTTCGGCCCGACGCATGGCTTCTGGCCCGTCGTGCCCGGATTCGACCCGCGACCCCTGCCGGCGCTGCGTGAAAGCGGCGCGCGTGGGGATCGCCTTGTCTGCAATGTCTTGTTTTGTATGTGGCAGCGCGCTGGGTGGCAGCGGCGGCGCGGTCGGATGCAAGCGCGCAAGCCCGCGCGGATGTGAGCGCGGCATCACGACTGTCCGGCGTCTATTGTGGGCACCTGTTGCGTCGCAAAACATCCGGGTTTGCACTGAGCCTGAAACATGAACCAGCTGTCATGTTTGTCAGGCAGTGCGGACGTGTCGCCGGGGAGAACTGCCAAAGGGAAGCGGTAAGGCGCCGCACGTGGCGGCGCCGACCGTCATGCTGCGCCGGCGTGTCAGCCGCGCGCGCCGCTGCGCCAGTCCTCGCGGATCATGTCGCTGGCGCGCTCGGCGATCATGATCGTCGGCGAGTTGGTATTGCCCGAGGTGATCAGCGGCATCACCGAGGCGTCGACCACGCGCAGGCCCTGCACGCCGATCACGCGCAGGCGCTGGTCCACCACCGCCTGCGGATCGTCGGACCTGCCCATGCGGCAGGTGCCGACCGGATGGAAGATCGTCGTGCCGATATCGCCGGCCGCGCGCGCCAGCGACTCGTCGTCCTCGACATGCGGGCCCGGCAGCCATTCCTGAGGCCGGTACGGTGCCAGCGCCGGCGCGGCGACGATGCGGCGGGTCAGCCGAAGCGAGTCCGCCGCGACCTTGCGGTCCTCGTCGGTCGACAGGTAGTTGGGCGCGATCACCGGCGCCTGGCGGAAGTCCGGGCTGTCGATATGCACGCTGCCGCGCGAGGTCGGCCGCAGATTGCAGACGCTGGCGGTGAAGGCGTTGAAGGTGTGCAGCGGCTCGCCGAACTTGTCGAGCGACAGCGGTTGCACGTGGTACTCGACATTGGGCCGCGCCTGGTCCGGATCCGAGCGCGCGAACGCGCCGAGCTGCGACGGCGCCATGCTCATCGGCCCGCTCTGGTTCCATGCATATTGCAGCCCGATGCCGAGCTTGCCCCACCAGTTGCCGACGCGCGTGTTCAGCGTGCGCACGCCCTCGACCTTGACGATCATGCGCAGTTGCAGATGGTCCTGCAGGTTCTCGCCGACGCCGGGCAGCGCCTGCCGCACGGCGATACCGAGCGCCTGCAGCCGCTCGGGCTGGCCGATGCCGGACAGCTCGAGCAGCTGCGGCGTGTTGACCGCGCCCGCGGCGAGGATCACCTCGCGCCGCGCCGCCACCGTATGGGGCTGTCCGCCGCCGACATAGTGCAGGCCGCTGCAGCGGCGTCCGTCGAAGGTCAGCTCGCTGACCTGCGCGCCGGTGACGATGGTCAGGTTCGGCCGTTCGGAGGCGCGCCGCAGGAAGGCCTTCGACGTGTTCCAGCGGATGCCGCGGCGCTGGTTGACCTCGAAGTAGCCGACGCCGAAGTTGTCGCCGCGGTTGAAGTCGTCGGTGCGCGGAATGCCGGTCTGCTCGGCCGCGTCGATGAAGCGCTCCAGGATGTCCCAGCGCAGGCGCTGCGGCTCGACGCGCCATTCGCCGCCGGCGCCGTGAAAGTCGTTGGCGCCGCGATGATGGTCCTCGCTGCGCTTGAACAGCGGCAGCACGTTGTCCCAGCGCCAGCCGTCGTCGCCGGTGATGCGGGCCCACTCGTCGTAGTCCTCGCGCTGCCCGCGCATGTAGATCATGCCGTTGATCGACGAGCAGCCGCCCAGCACGCGGCCGCGCGGATAGATCAGCGAGCGCCCGTTCAGTCCGGGCTCGGCGACGGTGCGGTACATCCAGTCGGTGCGCGGATTGCCGATGCAGTACAGGTAGCCCACCGGAATATGGATCCAGTGGTAGTCGTCCTTGCCGCCCGCCTCGAGCAGCAGCACGCTGACGTCGGCGTCCTGCGTCAGCCGGTTGGCCAGCACGCAGCCCGCGGTGCCGCCGCCGACGATGATGTAGTCGTAGGTCTCCATGCTCTTCTTCTGGTAGGAAAGTCGATCAAGATGCGGTCGTCCGCCGCGGGAGGACGGCCGGCAAGCCGAGGCATTGTGCGTGGTGCGTCGTGCGTCGTGCGTTTTGCGTGGTGCGTGGTGCGTGGTGCCTCGTGTCTTCGGTGCCGGGCGTCCGGTGCGGGATCGATACCGGCGATCGCGTCGTCGTGCGCTTCAGCGGTCCGCGTCCGCCACCGGCTGCAGATGGCGGCGCAGCCAGTCGCTCAGCGCGTCGAGCACCTCGGTCCGCAGCGCCGCCTGCTCGTTGAAGATCTCGTGGTAGGCGTGCTCGAACCAGACGCATTCGCGCAGGTCGGCCGGCGCATTGTCGCAGAAGCGCCGGCTGCCCGCCGGATCGACCACGCGATCGGCCCCCGCCACCAGCAGCAGCGTCGGCGCCTCGAGCAGCGGCGCATCGGCCTGCGCGCGTTCGATGCCGAGCATCATGCTGTGCAGGATGCCGGCCGTCAGCGTGCGCTGCACCAGCGGATCGCTGCGATAGCTGGCGACTTCGGCGGGATCGTGGCTGAGGTCGGACGGACGGATCGGACTGGGTACGCGCAGGTTCGGCGCCAGCGTCAGCAGCATCCGCTGCAGCGTCAGCATCGCGCCGTCGATGCGCAGCGCCAGTGCGGGCGAAGACAGCACCAGCGCGCGCACCGGCCGCACGCGCGAGGTCGCCAGCCGCGCGGCGACCAGCCCGCCCATGCTGTGGCCGAGCACGATCGGCAGTTCGGGCCAACGCTGCACCGCGCCGTCGTAGATCTCCACCAGGTCCTCGAGGAACACATCGGGCCGCTCGGCCACCATGCGCGCGCCGCCGCTCGCCCCGTGGCCGCGCTGGTCGTAGGCCAGCACGCGCAGACCCAGCGCGCACAGCCGCGCCGCCACGTGCGCGTAGCGCCCGCAGTGCTCGGCCAGCCCGTGCACCAGCAGCAGCGTGCCCGACGGTTCGGGCCACAGCCGCGAATCGGGCAGCCAGGTGCGCAGCAGCAGCTCGGTGCCGTCGCGCATCCGCTGGCGGCTTTCGGCCGGCGCGATGGCGGTGGCCTGGAATGCATCCATGCGATCGCTCTCCTTCCCGGCACGCGGCGCGGCCGCGCGCAGGTCAGCGTTCAAGAGTGGCAGGCGTGGCCCGCATTGCCGTTGGGCGCCTTGCCGTCTGGCGCATCGCCGGAGCACGGCGCGCGCCCGGGCTCGGCGAAGTCGGCCAGGATCGGGCAGTCCGGCCGCTCGTCGCCGCTGCACGCCTCGGCCAGCGAGCGCAGCGTGTCGCGCATCGCCACCAGTTCCGCGATGCGCGTTTCCAGTTCGGCGACATGGCGCAGCGTCAGCGCCTTGACGTCCGCGCTGGCGCGCCCGCGGTCCTGCCACAGCAGCAGCAGATTGCGGATCTCGTCCAGCGAGAACCCGAGATTACGGGCGCGCCGTACGAAGCGCAAGGTATGCAGCGCGCGCTCGTCGTAGCGCCGATAGCCCCCTTCGCTGCGCGGCGGCACGGGCAGCAGCCCGATCGATTCGTAGTGCCGGATCATCTTGGCGGACACGCCCGAGGCGGCCGCCGCTTCGCCGATATTCATCGCCTTGCTTCCTTCATGTTTCAGCGCTGCGCTGCCGGCTGGCCTGCTGCCTGCGTGCCGGCCGACTGCGTGCCCGCTTCGGGCCGCCAGCGCCGCAGCAGCAGCGCGTTGCCGACCACGCTGACGCTCGAGAAGGCCATCGCCGCGCCCGCCACCACCGGGCTGAGCAGGCCGGCCGCCGCCAGCGGGATGCCGATCACGTTGTAGATGAAGGCCCAGAACAGGTTCTGCCGGATCTTGCGTACGGTCCGGTGCGACATCGCCAGCGCATCGGCAACCAGGCCCGGGTCGCCGCGCATCAGCGTGATGCCGGCCGCGTGCATCGCCACGTCGGTGCCGGTGGACATCGCGATGCCGACGTCGGCCGCGGCCAGCGCCGGCGCATCGTTGACGCCGTCGCCGACCATCGCGACCACCGCGCCGCCGCGCTTGAGCGCCGCCACGCGCGCGGCCTTGTCCTCGGGCAGCACCTCGGCCTGCACGTCGTCGATGCCGAGCGCGTCGGCGACCTGCGCCGCGGCGCCCTGGCTGTCGCCGGACAGCATCACGGTACGCACGCCGGCCGCATGCAGGCGCGCCACCGCTTCGCGCGCGCCCGGCTTGATCGCATCGCCGAACGCGACCAGCCCTTCGACGCGGCGCGCATCGATCGCGATGAGCCACGACACCGTGCGGCCGGCCTGGCGCAGCGCATCGGCTTCACGCTGCAGCGCGGCGCCTTCGTCCAGCGACGCGCCCAGTTCCTTGCGCAGCCGCTCGCTGCCAAGGGCCCAGGCGACGCCGTCGATGCGCCCGCTGATGCCGCGGCCCGGCAGCGCGCGCAGTTCGCTGGCGACCGGCACCGTCAACTCCCGCTGCTCGGCGGCGTGCAGCACCGCACGGGCCAGCGGATGTTCGCTGCCGGCCTGCAGCGCGGCCAGCCGCTGCAGCAGCAGCGACGAGCCGTCGTCGGCCGTTGCGTCCGCCGTTGCGCCCGCCGGCAGCAGCGCCACCACCTCGGGCTGTCCGACGGTCAGCGTGCCGGTCTTGTCGAACGCGACCACATTGACGCGATGCGCGGTCTCCAGCGCCTCGGCGTCCTTGACCAGGATGCCGGCGCGCGCGCCCGCGCCGGTGCCGGCGATGATCGCGGTCGGCGTGGCCAGGCCCAGCGCGCACGGGCACGCGATCACCAGCACCGCCACCGCGTTCAGCAACGCCGACTGCCAGTCGCCCAGCGCCAACCCCCAGCCCAGCAGCGTGACCAGCGCGATCGCCAGCACCACCGGCACGAACACCGCGCTGACGCGGTCGACCAGGCGCTGGATCGGTGCCTTGGCCGCCTGCGCATGCTCGACCATGCGGATGATCCGGGCCAGCACCGTTTCCGCGCCGACCGCGGCGGTACGCAGCACCAGCCGGCCCTCGCCGTTGATGGCGCCGCCGGTCACGCGGTCGTCGACATGCTTGGGCACCGGCAGGCTTTCGCCGGTCAGCATCGATTCGTCGGCATGGCTGTCGCCGTCGATCACCACGCCGTCGACCGGAATGCGCTCGCCCGGCAGCACGATCACTTCGTCGCCGACGCGCACCTGTGCCAGCGGCACCGTGGTGTCGACGCCGTCGCGGCGCACGCGCGCGGTATCCGGCCGCAGCGCGGCCAGCGCGCGGATCGCGTCCGCGGTCTGCCGCTTGGCGCGGACCTCGAGCCATTTGCCGAGCCGGACCAGCGTGATCACCACCGCCGCGCTTTCGAAATACAGATGCGGGTGGCCCTCGCCATGGGCGGCGGCACCGCGCCAGATCAGCCACAGCGACAGGCCGTAGGCCGCCGAGGTGCCGAGCGCGACCAGCAGATCCATATTGCCGGTGCCGGCGCGCGCCGCCTTCCAGCCCGCGCGATAGAAACGCCAGCCGAACACGAACTGCACCGGCGTGGCCAGCAGCCATTGCCACAGCGCCGGCACGTTCCAGGCGACGCCGAACCAGCCGAGCACCATCGGCGCGACCAGCGGCAGCGACAGCGCGGCCGGGATCGCCACGGCCCACGGTCCGGACCAGAAGTCGGCGGCGCGCGCGGCCGCGGCCTGGCCGCCCGTCGCCGCCTCGACCACCGGTTCGGCGGCGTAGCCGGCGCGGGACACGGCCTCTGTCAGCACCGGCAGCATGTCGGCCGCGTTGCCGCCAACCAGTGTCACAAGGGCGCGCTCGGTCGCCAGATTGACCTGCGCGTCGACCACGCCGGGCACCGCGCGCAGCGCGCGTTCGACCCGGCCCACGCAGGAGGCGCAGGTCATCTCGCGCACCGTCAGCTCCAGCTCGGTACGTGGCACCGCGTAGCCGGCGGCGGCGACGGCGTCGGCGGCCGCCGGCAGCACGGCGGCGCTGTCGGCCTGCACGGTGGCCTCCTCGGTGGCCAGGTTGACAGCGACGGAACGCACGCCCGGCACCTTGGCCAGCGCGTTCTCGACCCGGCGCACGCAGGAGGCGCAGGTCATCCCCTCGATCGGCAGGCGCCATTCGGGCGCGGCGGGCGTGGTATCGGCACCGGCCGGGGCCGGCGACAGCGGAAGTGAAGAAGTGGACATGGCGGTTGACATCCTCGTTGACATAGCCTGTCACTGGATGCTGGACCTTACCATGCTAGGAAGGTCAAGGCCGATGCGCCAGTTTTCGCGATGCGGCGGCGGCGCTTGCGGTTGACATGATGGGAAGGTTCAGAATGGCGCCGTTGTACCGGAATGCCGTCGCGTCATTTCCGCGCACGCGGGAATCCACCGCCTGCTGAAGCCGCTGGGTCCCCGCTTTCGCGGGGACGACGAGTGGCCCGGATTCATCACCCATACCGAGGAGTTCAACGATGATGCAGTTTCAAGTGGAAGGCATGTCCTGCAATCACTGCGTGGGTGCGATCACGCGTGCGGTGAAGCAGGTCGATCCCGACGCGCGCGTGTCGGCCGATATTGCGGCGCAGGCGGTCAGCGTGGAAGCGGACGCCGATGTGCAGGAGGTGCGGGAGGCGATCGAAGCGGCGGGCTATCCGGTCAAGGGCTGAGCCGGCCTTGGGTTGTCGTCCCCGCGCAGGCGGGGACCCAGTGGCTTCAAAAGACGCTGGATTGCCGCGCGCGCGGGAATGACGTCATAGCGGCGACGCTCAGAAGCGGTAGCCGACGTTCAGGAAGGTCACGATCGGATCGATCTTGATCTTGGTATGCGACACCACGGTGGCGCCGCCCTGCGCGGAATTGCGCGTGACGAAGGTCGCGCGGGTATCCAGCGGCAGGTAGGACACCGACAGGCCCACATGCCAGCGCTCGTTGATCTTGTAGTTCGCGCCGATGTTGAAGACCGGATTCCACGACGACTTGGCGCTCGCGGTCATCGTGGCGTTCGGGCCGAACTCCTGGCGCACGAACTGCTGGTTGGTGATCGTCTCGTCGGTAAACCAGGTGTAGTTGACGCCCAGGCCTACATAGGGGCGGAAGCGCGAGGCGGGCTCGAGGAAGTGGTACTTGACCAGCACCGCCGGGCTCCACTGGCGCACCGTACCGAGCTTGCCGTACCTGCCGTAGCCCTTGTCGCCCTCGACATCGTGCTCCGGGGGGATACCGACGACGAACTCGGCCGAGATGTGGTCGGTGACGAAGTGGTCGATCGACAGGCCCAGCGTATTGGCCGCCTTGATGTCGGCGCCGGTATTGGGACGCTGCATGTTCACCGGGCGGCCACCGACGCTGTCGATGGTCAGCGGATCGGCCGAGCTGTTCGGCATCACGCGGAACCAGCCCGCGCTGACGACGGTGCTGCCGGCCGACTGTGCCTGGGCGGCTCCGCCCACTACCATGGCCGCGACAGCCACCAGGATTTTCTTGTTGTGCGACATCCTCTCTCCTTCGTGGTTTTCAACTGCAAGGGCAGCATTATCCCGCTGCCGATGCCGTCATCGTTTCAATCTAGAGACATTTTGTAGAGGCGCGCCACTAAATCGAGGGTTTACCGCAATCCGCGGTATCCAAAGGGCCACCACAGCCGGGAGAGAGGCGGCAGAAGTGTCTCAGGAATGTGACAGCGACCGGCGGCCGGATGCGACCGGCGCCATCGGCGCCATCGGCCCCATCGGCCCCATCGGCCCCATCGGCCCCATCGGCCCCATCGGCCCCATCGGCGCCTTCGACACCGTCGGCGCCGTCATGCGCCGGCGCTTCGGACCGCCAGCGCGCAGGCCGCCAGATCCCAAAGCGCATAGCCGACGCTCTTGAACACCAGCGGACTGCCGCTGCGTGCGCGGATCGCGTCGGCGGCCAGGATCGCCGTCTCGAACGGCTGCACCGCGGCCCAGTCGATGCCGGCCTGCAGCAGGTCGCCGGCCTCGTCCTCGATGCCGAACAGCGTATCGGCCAGCAACCGTCCCGCCTGCGCGGCGCCGCGGCACAGCGCCGGCGGCAGCTCGCACATGTCGGGCCGGAACGCCCCGACCGCGGCGATGAAGTGGTCGTCGCGCCAGCAGCCGGCGGCCAGGTCCGGCAGCACCGGCGTGCGGCTCGACGTCACGGTGACCACCATCGACACGCGCGCGAGCACCGTGTCGATGTCGCCGGCCGATTCGATGACCTCGGCCTCCAGGCCAAGCCGCCGCGCATGCGCCGCCAGCGCATGGGCCTTGTCCGCCGTGCGCGAATGCAGCCAGACCCGCCGCAGCGGCAGCCCGGCGGCGAAGGCCTCGAGATGCGTGGTGGCCTGCACGCCGGCGCCGACGATCAGCAGCTCGCCGTCGGGCCGCGCGGCGAAGCGCTGCGCCGCCAGCAGCGACACCGCGGCCGTGCGTCGTCCGGTCACCGTCGGTCCGTCCAGCAGCGCCAGCCGCACGCCGGTATGCGCGTCGGCCACCACCACTTCGCCGAGGATATTGGGCAGCCCGCGCGCCGGATTGCCCGGATGGACGGTGATGTTCTTGGTCATCACCAGGTCGGCATTGCGTGCCGGCATCACCAGCAGCGTTCCCTCGCCCTGCGGGGCCGCGGCGCTCACGTCGCCGACCGGCAGCGCCAGCCGCGGCGGCGCCATCGCGGTGCCGGCGCGCAGTTCGCCCAGCATGTCGGCAATGGCGACGGCCAGATCCGGATACGGCAGCCGCGCCGCGGTCTGGACGGCATCGAGCAGCATCGGCGAGGCAGTCTGTGAGGCGGTCTGTGAGGCGGTCGGCGAGGCAATCGGTTCGGTAGGCATGGGATCGAGCTCCTGGGAACGCTGGGAATCTGAGAGTAGCGGCCGACGGCGGCGAGGCGGCGAGGCGGCGATCATCCGCGCTCGGCCGCGGCGCCCTGCCTCACCGCCGTCCTGCCCCGCGGCGGCGGACCGTCGCGCCCTTCCCGCACGGTCGCGCCGCGCACCTCGATGCGGACCGTATCGAGCACCGTGCCGCCGGCATCGACCAGTTCGAGCCGATGCCGGCCGGGCCAGGGCAGCCAGGCCAGCTTGCCGCCACGGCCGAGCCGCTTGCCGTCGAGCCGCCACGCCACCGCGCGCGCGGTCCGGCCGGCGACATCCTCGGCGTGCAGCCAGACGCGCTGCGCCTGCGGCGGAATATCGGGATCGAGCGCGAACACGGTGCCATCGGCCGGGCTGGCGATCGCCGCGCCGCGGCCGCGCTCCGCCGCCAACCGAGCCACCGGCGTGCCCTCGTGGTGGCTGCCGACCGCGACGACCGGCACCGCGGTACCGGCCAGGAACACCTCGTCGCGCGCAGGCTCGGGTACGCCTTCGAACCGCACCGGCACGCGCTCGACACCCGCGGGCATGGCAGGCGGCCGGCTCGCGCGGTCGCGATGCAGGTACGCCATCACCTCGTGCCAGACCGGCGCCGCGCCCGATACGCCTGACACATCGCGCATCGCCGCGCCGCTGGCGTTGCCGACCCAGACGCCGACCGTGTAGTGCTGCGACCAGCCGATGCACCAGTTGTCGCGCATGTCCTTGCTGGTGCCGGTCTTGACCGCGGTCCAGAAGCGCGTGGTCAGCGGACTGTCGAGGCCGAAGGTGCGCGCGCGCGCATGCCGGTCGGACAGGACGTCGCCGATCACATGCGTTGCCGCCGCCGACATCACCGCCAGCGGCCGCGGCGCCGGTTCGGCCAGCCGCATCCGCACCGGGGCCTGGCGGCCCTGGTTGGCCAGCGTGCGGTAGGCATTGGTCAGCGTCAGCAGCGACACGTCGGCGCTGCCCAGCGCCAGGCTGTAGCCGTAGTAGTCGCCGGCCTCGGTCAGCGGCAGCCCGAGCGCGACCAGGCGCCGATGGAATCGGTGCGGGGTCACCATCACCAGCGTGCGCACCGCCGGCACATTGAGCGATCCGGCCAGCGCGGCGCGCATGCTGACCCAGCCGCCGTAGCGGCCATCGTAGTTGCGCGGGATATAGAGGCCGCCGCCGGTCGGCAGGTTGACCGGCCGGTCGTCCAGCAGCGAGGCCGCGGTCAGACGCCGCTCCTCGAGCGCCTGCGCATAGAGGAAAGGCTTCAGCGTCGAGCCGGCCTGGCGCAGCGCGGCCGCATGGTCGACCTGCGCCGCCGCGGACAGCGTGCCCGACGAGCCCACATAGGCCAGCACGTCGCCGCTGGCGTTATCGAGCACGACCACCGCGCCGTCCTCGACATGGCGTCCGGCCAGCTCGCGCAGATGCCGCTGCAGGCTGGCCGTCGCCAGGCGCTGCACGCCGGCATCGAGCGTCGAGTCGATCGCGGCCGGCGCGGTGCGACTCGCCCCCTGCGCGGCCCGCTCGACCAGCAGCCGGCCCAGGTGCGGCGCCAGTTGCGCGCGGCCCGGTCCGGCCGGCGGCATCGCGGCGCGCGCCAGCGCCAGTTGCGTAAAGCCGTCCAGCCCGTTGCAGCCGTCCGGCTGCGCCATCTCGCGCAGGATCTGGCAGGCGCGCTGCGCCACGCGCGCCGGCGCGGCATTGGGCGCGCGCACCAGCGCCACCGCCAGCGCCGCCTCGCGCGCGTCGAGCCCGCTCGGCAGCTTGCCGAACAGCCCCTGCGACAGCGCCGACAGGCCGACCAGCTCGCCGCGCAGCGGTACCAGGTTCAGATAGGCCTCGAGGATCTGGCTCTTGCTCCAGCCGCGTTCGAGCCGCGCCGCGCGCCAGGCCTGGCTCATCTTCTGTGCGGCGCTGCGTCCGCCGGCGCCGCGGCGCAGCTCGTCGTCGAGCAGCGCGGCCAGCTGCATCGTCAGCGTCGACGCGCCGCGTGTGCGCGTGTTCCACAGATTGGCCCAGGCCGCGCCGGCCACGCCCTGCCAGTCGACGCCGCTGTGCCGGTAGAAGCGCCGGTCCTCCGACAGCACGATCGCGGTGCGTACCGCCGGCGAGATCTCGTCGAGCGCCACCCATTGCCCGCGCCGCGCGCTGAAATCGGTCCGGACCGTGGCGACCGGCTCGCCATGGCGGTCGCGCACGATCACGTCGGCGCTGCGGTAGCTGTCGCGTACCTGGTCGAAGCCGGGCAGCGTGTCGGCGATCGCCGGCGCCGGCGGTATCGCCGACAGCAGCGCACCAGGCAGCGCCAGCGCGAAGGCCGCGCGCCGGATGCCGGGCCATCGCGTGGCCCGCGTCATGGCCGCCGTCCCGCGACGATGCCGGCGACCAGCAATACCTGGGCCGCGGCATAGGTCCACCAGATGCCCAGCTCGAAACGGTCGAACGGCGACAGGAAGCGCGCGATGCCGATCAGCGCGTCGGACACGACGAAGCACAGCGCGCCGAGCGCGGCCAGCGGCGTCGGCAGCCGCGCCAGCAGCGCCGCGCACGCCATCGCGGTCAGCGCGACGACATAGGCGCAGACCTCGACGCGCAGCGTGCCGAGGTTGGGCCAGAAGCGCCCCAGCAGCGTGCCGACCGTGCCGATCACCGCGCCGCAGGCGAGCAGCCGGTGCGGCCGGTCTTCGCCGACCAGCGGCAGCAGCAGCGCGAGATAGGCCAGATGCGCCAGCAGGAAGAAGCCGAGCCCGCCGGAGAAGGAGAACGGCAGCCACGGCAGCGCCAGCAGCAGATCGCCCACCGCGGAGAACAGCAGCGCGGCGACCAGCCAGCGGCGCTCGCGGCGCACCGGATGGAACCACGCCGCCCGCGCCAGCAGCAGCGCCATCGCCGTCTTCCACGCCGGCTGCCAGGCGAAGCTGCCCGTCAGCGGCGTGCCGGGCGGCAGCTCCAGCGCGGCGCTCAGCAGCAGCGCGCCATAGATGGCGCCGGCGACGGCGCCGGCCATCCACCATTCGCGCACGCGCGGCGGCATCGTCCATCCGCGCCGTTCGAGGACATCGCTCACGAACGCGGCCCCACAGTCAGGCGCGCATTGGGCGCGGCGCCGAACACCTCGGGCGCATACATCGCCTCGACCCGGGTCGGTGGCAGCGCGAACTCGCCGGCGTTGTTCAGCCGCACGGTGTACTCGATGGTCGCCGTGCCCTTGGGCAGATGCGCGTAGTACTCGCGGTAGGCCTGCGGCGTGCGCTCGCTGAAGGCAGGCCAGGCCCCGGTGCGGCGCTCGCCGCGCGTGGCGATCTGCGAGTCGCGGCCCAGGCCGCTGCCCAGGATGGTGGCGCCCGCGGGCACCGGATCGCTGACCACCACCCACGTCATGTCAGCCTGCGCGTCGATCTCCAGCTTGACGCGATAGATGTCGCCGCGCGACCAGCGTCCCGGCGTGGCCTGCTCGACCGCGCTGACGCTGCGGCGGATGCGGTAGCCCGCGGCGATCGGCTCGGCCAGCGGCACCGCCGCCAGCGCGCGCACCGTCGCCCACGGCCGGCCGGCGCCGTCGTGCTGCAGCTGCAGCGTGGCGGGCGCGGCGGGCGGGCCCGGCTGTGGCGGCTGTGAAGGCTGAAGAGGCTGCGACGGCCACGGCAGCATCAGGGCGCCCGCCGCCACGCCGTCCTTGCCGGTCGCGGCCGAGCGCCAGTCGAAGCTGCGCGAAGCGTCGCCCAGCGTCACGCGGGTCGCGCCGCCGACCGGCTCGCGCTCGAAGATCTGCGCGAAGCGGCGCACCGCCAGCACGCCCCACGCATTGGCATTGGTGGTGCTCCACGCGCCGGCGCTCTGGCGGCCCAGCAGGCCGCTCGCCAGCCGCGGCGCATCCTCGCGCCACTCGGGCAGCTCCAGCGCCAGCGTCAGCAGCCGCGCGGCGTTGATGTCGCCGCCGGCCATCAGCCACCACCAGTGGTCGTCACGCTCGGTCGAGAACGCCAGCCGCGTGCCCTGCAGGTCCAGCCGCGCGCGCAGCAGCCGCTGCGCCTCGGCCAGCCGGGCCTCGCGCTGCGGCACATCGGGCAGGCGCTGCAGCAGCGCGGTCCAGTCGAGCAGCGCCGAGGTCGGCCACTGCTGCGGCGCGATCTGGATCGAACCGAGCATGCGGGCCTGCGCCTTGCCACCGCGCGACAGCGCCTCCAGCGCTGCCAGCTTGCGGATCTCCAGGTCGGAGGACGGCGCCCAGGCGCGGCGCTGCAGCCGGCCCTCGACGAAGGCGGCCAGCGCCTGCTCCATCCGCTCGCGCGCCTGCGCCGGCAATTGCAACGGCAGCCCGGCGCGGTGGGCCTCGTCGGCCAGCGCCAGCAGATAGGCGGTCAGCACCTCGCTGCCGCCGTCGCGCATCGCCTCGCCCTGCATCGGGAAGTACGCCACCAGCCCGTCGTCGTCCTGATAGGCGGGCAGCTGCGCCATCAGCGACTGCCAGAGCGCGGCGTCGCCCAGGCCGACCGCCTTCGACGCGCGCTGCTCCAGGCAGGTATACGGATAGCGGGCGAACCAGTCGCGCACGCCTGGCAGGCCCCCCGCCAGCGACGACTGCAGGCCGATCTGCAGGCCGCCGCGCGGCGCACCGGCGGGATCGCGCAGCGCGGCCGCGGGCGCGCGGACCGGCACCGACAGGCCCGGCGCCAGTTGCGCCAGCGTGCCCTGCTGCACGGTCAGCGGGACCGCCGCGGCCAGCCGCTGGCCGATGCGGATGCGGTCCGACGCGGGTGCGCTGTCCTCGCTCTTGCCGTCGCCCTTGCGTTGTTCGGTGGCCGCGATTTCCCACTGCAGCTCGCTCTCGGTGACCGTGGGCTGGCCGCTCGCCTGCGCCAGCAGCGGTGCGACCACGTCCCAGCCGATCTCGCGCGCCTGTCCGGCCGGTACCGATACGGTCTGCGTGGGCAGCGTTGCCGTCCCCGCGCCGGCTGCCGGATCGCCGGCCACGGCGCCGGAGGCGGCACCACCGGCGGCGCCGGCCGCCACGCTGCGCGCGCCAACCTCCACCGTCATCGCGCGCGCCGTGGTATTGCGCAGCGTAAACATCGCGCGATAGCGGTCGCCCTCGCGCACCAGCGGCGGCAGGCCGGAAATCAGCTGCAGGTCCTGCGTCGCCGCCACGGTGGCGCTGCCGGTGCCGAAGCGGGCGACCCCGAGATCGGCGACCGCGACGATGCGAAAGCGCGTCAGCGCATCGTTCAGCGGCACCGTCAGCGCCGCCTTGCCGGCCGCGTCGAGCTGCACGCGCGGATTCCACAGCAGCAGCGTGTCGAACAGCTCGCGCGTCGGATTCTTGCCGCCGCCGCCACCGGCCGGCACCGCCTTGCGGCCATAGTGGCGCCGCCCGACGATCTCCATCTGCGCGGTCGCGGTCTCGACGCCGTAGCTGCGCCGCTGCAGCATCGCCTCGAGCAGGTTCCAGCTGGTGTTCGGCATCAGCTCGAGCAGCGCCTCGTCGACCGCGGCGAGCGCGACTTCGCCGTTGGCCGCCGGCTTGCCGTCCGGCAGCGTGACCTGCACCGTCACCCTGGCCTGGCCGCGCACCGGGTAGCTGGCGCGGTCGGTGGCGACCTTGACGTCGAGCCGGTGCGCCTCGTTGCCGACGCGGATCTCGGCGAGTCCCAGCCGGAACGCCGGCCTGGACAGATCGACCAGCGGCGTCGGCGCGACGTATTCGCGCCCCTCGCTGCGGAAGGCGCGCCACCATTCGCGCGGCTCGCGCCAGCCCCAGGTGAAGAAGGAATACCAGGGCACCTCGTGCAGGCGTCCGCGCAGCGCCAGCACCGACACGTAGACGTTCGGTCCCCACTCGGGCTTGACCTTGACGCTGACGGTCGGGTCCTTGCCGGCCAGCGTCACCACGCTGGTCTCGAGGATGCCTTCGCGCTCGACCGCCACCAGCGCAGTGGCCTGGCGGAACGGCATCCGCACCTGGAAGCGCGCGGTATCGCCGGGCGCATAGGACGGCCGCTCGGGCAGCAGGTCGATGCGGTCGTGGTTCTCGCCGCCGAACCACAGCTCGCCCTGGCCGGTGACCCAGACGCTGGTGGCCGCCTCGGAGACGCGCCCCGCATCGTCGCGGGCGCGGGCGACCAGTTCGACCTCGCCGGTCTGTTCCAGCGTCACCGCGCACTGCATGCGGCCGCGCGTATCGGTCCTGGCCTCGCAGACCTTGCCCAGGTCGCGCACCTCGGTACGGTTGTCGTAACGATAGAAGCCGCCGACCACGCGCTTGCGCGCCGACGTCGTGATGCGGGCGCGCGCATGGACCTCCATCGGCACGCCGGCGCGCGGCTTGCCGTCGATATCGAGCGCGATGCCCTGCACCGTGGCCTGGCGCTTGACCGCGACCCAGTCGTCGGCGCGAATGCCGGCCACCACCGCGGCCGGCCACAGTGGCAGCGTCTGCCGCAGCGTCTGGATCTCGCCATTGGGGTCGGCGAAGGCCGCCTCGACCAGCAGATCGCGCGGCGCGGTGACCGGCGGCAGCGTGTCCAGCGTCAGGCGGCCGCCGCCGTTGGCGTCCAGCGTCAGCGCGCGCTTGTCGGCGATCAGCGTCTGGCCGTCGTGCGGGGCGGTCTGGCCGGCGTCCTGGTCCTCTACCTCGTCGGATTCGTCGCGCTGCTCGTCCGGCGCGCGCGGCGCATCAAAGCTGTAGCCGGCGGCATCGGCAAAGCGCGGCACACGGTCGCGCAGCAGCGCGGACACCCGCACCGGCAAACCCGCCGCGGCGCCGCCGGACACGTAGTGGACCTCGACGTCCAGCGGCAGCGACTTCGGCGCGACCAGCGCCTGGGCGCCGCCCGTGGCCGCGGCGCGCACCGTGCCGGTCAGCACCGGCAGGCGGAAGGCCTCGACGCGGAAGGCGCCGCTGTCATGGCTGCGCTGGCGCGCGTCGGCCAGCTCGACCGTATAGCGGCCCAGCCTGGCGGCCGGCGGCAACGCGAAGCGGCTCTCGGCGCTGCGCCCGCCGGTGGCCGTGGTACGCCATTGCAGCGGCTGCTCGTAAGTCTGGCCGCTGCCCTCGTGGCGGATCACCAGCTTGTCGGGCAACTGTCCGGACTCCCCGCCCGGCGGCAGTGCGAAGCCGTTCGAGGTCTCGACGCGCAGGTAGTGCTTCATCGAGACGGTCTCGCCCGCCGACAGCAGCGTGCGGTCGAACACCGTATGCGCACGAACGGTCGGCGTGGGGCTGGTATCGGTCGGCACATGGAAGCGCCAGCTCTCGATGCCGCGGTTCCAGTCCGACATCACGAAGGCCATGTCGGCCTGGCCGCGCGCCTGCGGGTGCGCGGCGACGATGCGGGCCGACACGAAGTAGCCCGATAGCCCGGTGTCCTCGCAATAGCGGCCGGAACCGCTGGCGCCGTCGGCGCCGTCAGCGCCGAGCCGGCCGAAGCGCGCCACGCCGGCATCGTCGGTGCGCGCGGTGGCGATCAGCTTGCCGCTGCAATCGCGCACCGCGACATTGGCCTCGCGCACCGGCTTGCCGCCGTCGAGCGTGGTGACCCAGGCCATCGCGTTGTCGCGCCCGGCCTTGAAGTGGACGCCCAGATTGGTCACCAGCGCCGCGGTCCGCACATACATCGGCGCCGGCTTGCCCAGCAGCGCCGCGCCCAGGCTCGGCGAGGCGATCTCGACCACATGAAAGCCCGCTTCCGGCAGCGGAATGCCGACCACCTCGAACGGCCGGCTGGCGCCATCGCCGACGGAGGCCGGCACGGCCAGCTTGCGCACGCCCGGCACCCCGGCCAGCAGCGACACGGCACGCGTCTCGACCTGGGGCGCGTTGCGCGGAATGCGGGCCGCCGACGGCGGCTTGCCGGCGAGGATCGCGTCGAGCTCGGCGCGGGTCCAGCTGGTCTCGTGCATGCGCCGCACCAGCGCCAGCCAGCGCAGCACCGCGGCATCGTCGTCGACCCGTACCCGGCTGACCATACCGGCCTCGGCGCGCACGCCGAGCACTTTCAGTTCACGCTCGACATGGCGCAGCGTGACCGGCAGCAGCGGCGGGTAATTGGCCAACCCGTCGGCCAACCCGTCGGCCGGCTTGTCGGTCCGGCTCCTGGGCAGCTCGCCGAAGCGCTCGATCACGCCGAACGGCGCCGCGGCGAACTTCGCGAGCGGCGGCATCGCTGCGGTCGCCACCCGCAGCGGAAACAGATCGGCGTTGCTCAAAGGGCGGCCGCTCTCGTCCTTCAGGGACGACGGCAGCTCGAGCGTCAGGTTCGCATTCTCGGCAAACGGCGGCTCGAAGCGCAGCGAGGTGACCGTGGCATCGGCAGCCAGGTTGGCCTCCAGCTTCGGCGCCACGGCCCCCGACGGCGTGCGCAGCACCACGGCTTCGGCCGCGCGGCGCGCGATCGGCGCCGAGAACTCCAGCGTGATCGGCCGCAGCGGCGTGCATGGCGCCTGCGCGTTTTCGCGCTCGCAGCTGAAGCTGGCGGTAAACGGCTCGCGCACCCGATATTCGAAGCGGCGCCCTTCCTTGCTGGCCAGGCCCGACGGCGTCGCAATGCCCGGCGCCAGCAGCAATTCCATCTTCGCGCCTGCCGGCAGCCGCTGCTGGCAGGCCAGCAGATGCACGCTGTCCGCGCCGCGCGGCTTCCAGCCCAGCGCCTTGAGCACCGCGTCGCGGTCCGCACCGGTCACCAGCCGCACCGGAATCATTTCGCCGACGCCCTGCGCCTGGCAGAACGCATGCTGACGCACCGAGTCTGGAGTGGCCGGGCCGTTGAAGCGCAGCGCGAAGACCTGGTCCTCCTCGATCTCGCCGCCGGAGGGGCGGCTGGACACCACGATCGGACCGCCGGTCTCGAAGCGGTATTCGGACTTGCCGCGATAGTCCTGGCCGGCCTGGCTCTTCAGGCCCGCGCGCAACCGGACCGTGCACGAGACGCCGGGCGGCAGGTCGCGGACGAAATCGAACACCCAGTTGCGGTCGTCGACCCAGCGGCCTTCGCCGCCCAGATCCGCCGGCGCGGCGCCGGTACATTGGACGGCGGCCGGTGCGGTCGCGCGCAGGTCACCCAGCGGCACCATCGACTGGTCGAAGCGCAGCGTGACCTGGCGGACCTTGGAGACCTGGCCTTCCGGCGAAACGCGGGTAAGTTGCGTCGCCAGCGCGGCGTGGGCGCCCAGCGCCAGCGAACAGGCCGCCACGACATGCGGAAACAGGCGCCGGCGGGCCGGTCCGCGGGCATCGGTCCTCGCCCTGTTCGGCGGGTCTTCCATCCCCGTTTTGCCCACGACGTCCTGTTCGCCTTCCCCGCCAAAGCCCGTGGCCCGGTCTCGCATCTCTCGTCCCTCTCCGCATGGTCGGCCCCGCTGCGGTGCATCAGCGGGCACCTGGCGAGAGTGACATGCGAGACGTCCGCGCGCAAGCCAACCGACGGGTCGGCGCACGGGCCGCACGCACGGGCCTAGCGCAGATGGGACAGCGGCAGCGCGCCTTCGCGTTTGAGCGCGGTCAGCACGATATTCGAGCGCACGCTTTCGACGCCCGGCACCCGCATCAGCTTGCGCATGGTGAAATCGGCCAGCGCGGGCAGGTCGGTGACGACGATACGCAGCAGGTAGTCCGCCTCGCCGGCGACCGAGTAGCACTCCTGCACCTCCTCGAGCAGCAGGATCTCCTCCTTGAAGCGCTCGATCGCGGTGTCGCCGTGGTGGGCCAGCTTGACGCTGGTGAAGACCAGCACGCCCAGTCCCAGCGCGTGCGGCGACAGCACCACGCGGTAGCCGGCGATCACGCCCTCGGCCTCCAGCCGCGCAATGCGCCGGCCCACCTGGCTGGGCGACAGATGGACCTGCTCGGCCAGCTGCTGGTGGGTGCTGCGGCCGTCGGTCTGCAGCGCGGCCAGCAGGGCGAGATCGAAGTTGTCCAGACTCAGCATACAAAGATCCTGCATCGGTTTTGCGTTTTATGCAGATTACCCGCATCGGAACGGCAATCCAAGCCGTTTTTGCGGGCTCTTTGCAGCGCCATCTCGGTAGACTTTGCAGAAATCCCGCATGCACGACCAACCGCGTGCGGCAATACCGCAAACGACACCGGGCCCGACCCGCACCGAATCGCCGGAGACAAGCAGATGGAAGCGATCCTCGACCAGACCCCAGAGCAGCAAGCCGCGGCCAGCCCCGCCTTCACCGGCACGCTGACCGACAAGCTGAAGGAACAGTTCGAAGCCGGGCTGCTGTCCGACCCGGACCTGAACCCCGACTTCACGATCGCGCAGCCGCTGCACCGCTACACCGACGCCGACCACGCCGTCTGGCGCCAGCTGTATGCGCGCCAGGCGTCGATGCTGCGCGGCCGGGTCTGCGACGAGTTCCTGCGCGGCCTGGACACGCTGGGCATGGACGCCGACCGCGTGCCCGACTTCGCCCGGCTGAACGACAAGCTGATGGCCGCCACCGGCTGGCAGGTGGTCGCGGTGCCGGGCCTGGTGCCCGACGAGGTCTTCTTCGAGCATCTGGCCAACCGGCGCTTCCCGGCCAGCTGGTGGATGCGCAAGCCCGAGCAGCTGGACTACCTGCAGGAGCCGGACTGCTTCCACGACGTGTTCGGCCATGTACCGCTACTGATCAATCCGGTGTTCGCCGACTACATGCAGGCCTACGGCCAGGGCGGCCTGAAGGCTGCCGGCATGGGCGCGCTGGACATGCTGGCGCGGCTGTACTGGTACACCGTCGAGTTCGGCCTGATCCGTACGCCCGAGGGCCTGCGCATCTACGGCGCCGGCATCGTCTCGAGCCAGGGCGAGTCGATCTACAGCCTGGACTCGGCCAGCCCGAACCGGATCGGCTTCGACGTGCGCCGCATCATGCGGACCCGCTACCGCATCGACACCTTCCAGAAGACCTACTTCGTCATCGACAGCTTCGAACAGCTGTTCGAGGCGACCCGTCCGGACTTCACGCCTCTGTACGCCGAGCTGCGCCAGCAGCCGACGCTGGGCGCGGGCGACATCGCCGATGGCGACCTGGTGCTGCAGGCGGGCAATCGCGAGGGCTGGGGCGACAGCGACGATATCTGACGCCGCCGCGTTTCCCGCTTTATGAAACAATGCCGGCATGTCCGACCGCGATGGTCGGGCGGGCCGGCTCTGCCTTGTTCCGATTCCCTCATTTACGGGCCTTGCCATCATGACCTCACCCGCTCTTTCCCCCTTGTCCGAACAGGAACGCGCGCCGCTGCTGGCGTCGCTGCCCGGGTGGAGCGCGGTCGCCGACCGCGACGCGATCCACAAGCGCTTCACCTTCGCCGACTTCAACGCCGCCTTCGCCTTCATGACCCGCGTGGCGATGCAGGCCGAGAAGGCCGACCACCATCCCGAATGGTTCAACGTGTACAACCGCGTCGACATCACGCTGTCGACCCATGATGCCAACGGTCTGACCCAGCGCGATATCGACCTGGCCCGCTTCATCGAGCAGGCCGCGGCGACACTCGCCAGGCGCTGAACCGCCGGCGTACCGCAACGCCGATCCCGTTGTCCCCCGGGACCCGCCGTGGTCCCGGATCGCAAGCCAATCGAAAGGAAGGCCCGCGCCACGCGCGGTACAATCGGCGGCCAGGCGGGGCCCCGGCACCCGAAGCGCGACGCCAGCCGCGCTCCCTCCGGCGCCCGCCACAGCATTCCCTGCCGAACCGTAGCCGAACCTTTCGCCCATGCGCATCCTGTTGATCGAAGACGACCGCCAGATCGCCAGCGGCGTCGAAGCCGGCCTGTTCCAGGCGGGCCACCAGGTGCGCGTCGTCCATGACGGGGTCTATGCCACCGAGCATCTGCTCAAGGAGCAGCACGACCTGGTGATCCTCGACCTGGGCCTGCCCGGCATCGACGGCATGACGCTGCTGTCGCGCTACCGCGCGCGCAACCGCACCACCCCGGTGCTGATCCTGACCGCGCGCGACGAACTCGAGGACAAGCTGTCCGGCCTGAACGCCGGCGCCGACGACTATCTGGTCAAACCCTTCGCCTTTCCCGAACTGGAGGCGCGCGTGCGCGTGCTGCTGCGCCGCAGCCAGCACGGCGAGGCGGCGCCCGACCGCGACGTGCGGCTGGGCCGGCTGCGGCTGTCGGGCAGCGACCGGCGCATGTTCCTCGACGGCAAGCCACTGGAGCTGTCGCCGCGCGAGTTCGCGGTGCTCGAGCTGCTGCTGCAGCGGCAGGGGCGCGTCGTCAGCAAGGCCCAGCTGCAGGACCACCTGGCCACCTTCGCCCATCCGGCCGGCGATGGCGGCGACACCGTCGGCGATACCGCGATCGAGGTCTACGTCCATCGCGTGCGCAAGAAGCTCGAGGACAGCGACGTCGAGATCGTGACGGTACGCGGCTTCGGCTACCTGCTGCAAAGCCGCGGCCAGGCCTAGCGCGAGGCACGGCGTGCGGCGGCTCCAGGCGCCTCTGCGGAGCGCGCGCGGCGAGGGCCCATCCGGCGGCGCGAGCGGCCCGGGCGGTACCGGAGGGACAGGCCCGAGCGGCGGCCCCCAGCAGGTGCGCCTCGCTTCCACGCAAAGCCTGCGCATCCACCTGCTGCGCGCGCTGGCCACGCCGCTGTTCGCGCTGGTGCTCGCCAGCGGCTCGCTGTCCTACTGGCTCGCGGCCCACTACACCACGCAGGTGTTCGACCGCGCGCTGTACGGCGTCGCCAACAATATCGCGCAGCAGATCCGCATCGCCGGTCCCCGGCTCGAACACGATATCCCCGCGATCGCGCAGACCCTGGTCGAGGCCGAGGGCAGCGACCGCATCTACTGGCGCATCCATGGACCCGACGGGCTGATCGGCGGCATGGACACCTGGCTTGGCTACGGTACCGGCCAGACCACGCTGCACGACGCGCGGCTGTTCTACGCCTGGTTCAGCGGGCGGCAGGTACGGGCGGTGCGGCTGCCGGTGCATCTCGATCCGGTGCCGGCCGCGCCGGCCGATGGCGACATCGACGTTGCCGCGGACGTTGCCGCGAGCATCACAAACAGCGTGGCCGCCAGCGCGGCGAACGGCGCGGCCAGTGTGCCGCAGGCCGCCGCCGCCCCCTCGCGCGGCCCGATCGTCGTCGAGGTCGCGGAACTGCTGGACCGGCGCGAGACCGCGGCCAACGAAATCCTGCTGTCGGTGTCGGTGCCGCTGATCCTGCTGCTGCTGGTCGGCAGCCTGATCCTGTCGCACGTGCTGAAGGAAGAGCTGGTGCCGCTGCAGATCCTGACCGACAAGCTGAACCGGCAGACCGCGCGCTCGCTGGCCTCGCTCGACGAGACCCAGGTACCGGCCGAGGTCGAGCCGCTGATCCGCGCGCTCAATGCGCTATTGGCACGGCTGCGCGACGCGCTCGACGCCCAGCGCAAGTTCATCGCCGACGCCGCCCACCAGCTGCGCACGCCGCTGACCGCGGTCAAGCTGCATGCCGACCGGGCGGTCGAGGCCGACAACGCCGAGGTGGCCCGCCACGCGCTGCGCGAGCTGCAATCGGCCGCGGACCGGGCGGTGCGGCTGTCGAATCAGCTGCTGTCGCTGGCGCGCGCCGAGCCCGGCCTGTCGCTGGAGCGGCTCGGACCGATCGAGCATTTCGACCTGGCCACGCTGGCCTTCGAGACCGGCGCCGAATGGGTGCCGCAGGCGCTGGCGCGCCATATCGACCTGGGCTTCGAAACGCTGCCGGGGCCGACCTTTACCGGCACCGCGCCGTCGATGGTGCGCGGCAACCGGCTGCTGCTGCGCGAGGCGCTGAACAATCTGATCGACAACGCGGTCAAGTACGTGCCGGCCGGCGGCCGGATCACCGTGCGCGCCGGCGGCGAGGCGATCGGCCATCGGGGCATGGCGGTGGTGATGGTCGAGGACAACGGGCCCGGCATTGCGCCGGCGCGGCGCGAGGAGGTGTTCAAGCGCTTCTTCCGCGGCGACCATGTTCCCGGACGCAGTCCCGAGGCCACGCCGGGCGGCGCCGGGCTGGGGCTGGCGATCGTGCACGAGATCATCAGCCTGCATCACGGCAGCATCAGCATCGAGGACGTGCCCGATACCGAATCCCAGCGCGAAACCCAACTCGAATCCCAGCGCGCCGACGGCACGGCACGCGCCAACATGCGCTTCGTGATCCGGATCCCGTGCGAGGCGCCGGGCGCAGGCTAAGGGCGCTGGCCCGCCCGGTGGCAAGACGTCAGCGCCGGTCCTTGGGCGCCAGCATGGTGCCGCGGCAGTTCGGGCTGCCGCAGCGGCACTCGAACTCCTTCTTCAGCTTCTTCGTATAGCGGGCGTCGATCACCAGCCCGTAGTCGTAGAACAGTTCCTCGCCCAGTTCGATATCGCGCAGCGCGTGGATGAACACGCGGCCCTTCTTCTCGCGCGCCTCGCAGTTCGGTTCGCAGGCATGGTTGATCCACCGCGAACGGTTGCCGCCAAACTTGGCGTCGAGCACGTCGCCGCCCTCGAGGCTGAAATAGAACGTGTGGTTCGGATCGTTCGGGTCGTGCGGGTGCCGGTCCAGCGCGGTCTCCCACGAGATCCGCTCGCCCTTGTATTCGATGATCCGTTCGCCGGCGGCGATCGGCGCGATCGCATAGACGCCCTTGCCGTGCACGCCGGACTGGCGGACCTCGATGCGGTCCTTGGCGGTCCTGGGCTTCTTCTCTTTTTCGGCCTTCTCGACCTTCTCCGCCTTTTGCGCCTTCGGGGCCTTGCCCGCCTTGCCGCTCTTTTCCCCCTTGCTGTCCTGCTTGCGCTTCGACTGTTCGGCCATATCCATCCTGTTTACCGTCGTTCGGTCTGTCTGCTGGTCGTGTGCCCGATGCCGGCGCATTGCCGGCCGGCGATGCGGGATGATACCCGCGCCGCGTGACGGTGCGTGGCGTATACCTGGCGCGCCCCGGCTCCGCCTGAACCCGCCTGGCAGGGGCGGGCGATCGGTTAACGCAGCAACGTGCAAGAAGCGGTCCATCGGACGCACGCCATTCCCCGAGGTATACCACTCGACAGGGGTCGCGACGGGGCCCGTTCTGTGGACAACCCCGCCTACTTCTGTGGATAAGCACGCGGGTTTGATGTGGGCCGCCTGGGGCTGGCATGGGGATGCCTCAGGCATAAGTCCTAGCCTGTTCGGCGGGCCCTTCACCAAACGGCGGAGTCATCCACCAGCCCCGGGATTTCGTCCCGATGGTTCTGCATTCGGTAAACCATTGATTCGACTGACGTATACCGACTTGTCCACAGAAGAGGGGTGGGTTTACCTACTACTACTATCCGTATACATCAAAAGAACTATCTAAACCAAAGGGACTACGTCCCCCTGTCGGCTGCGAAGAAAAACGGGAAAAACGACGTAAACCCTGCCGGCTGCGTTTACCTGCATCGGAAGGCGTATACCCGCGAGGCGTATACCGCCGGGCAAGACCAGGGTTCGAGTCGTGGTATACGCCTGAACCTTGAAAGCCGATTGCCGACAAACCCGCGTATACGGGCGGAACGCCACCCGGGACGCGCCCGCAACGCGACCAGAGCGCCTCAGAGCCCCTGGGAGCCGCCCAGAGGCCGGTGAACGCTCTGGACGGCACATGGCACCTTCCTGGCAGGCCGCGGCCGCCACGGGGCGTATACGGCCGCGCAATCGGCGCGCAACCGGCGCGCAACCGGCCGCGCAAACGACCGGGTATACGGCTGCCTGCATGGCCGCGTATACCGCACGTAAACCGTTCCGATCCCCGCTCCCACCCCCGCAGGCCTTGTCCAGTCAAGGGTTGCTGTAACAATGTCGCGCGGGGACCGGCTGGCGTGACACGGTATGATGTGGCCCGCAGCGCCTTTTCCGGGGCCACGTCCGGCACACCGGGCGGGCGGGAGGCAATGTGTTTTTTCAACTCGATACGGAGTGAAGCATGACGAAAACCGAACTGATCGACGCGATCGCAGCGGGTGTGGATGGTCTGACCAAGGCCAAGGCCGAGCAGGCACTGAACGTGACGCTGAACGCCATCATGGACGCCGTCGCCAAGGGCGACACGCTGAGCCTGATCGGCTTTGGCACGTTCAGCCAGGGCGAGCGTGGCGAACGCATGGCCCGCAACCCGCGTACCGGCGAAGAAATCAAGGTCGAAGCCGCCAAGACGGTCAAGTTCAAGGCCGGCCAGAAGTTCAAGGACGCCGTCAATCAGTAAGCTGTCGGGCGGTACCGACCAGCCCGGTTCTACATGGTCCCGCCGTGCCACCGCCTGACGCCGCAAGGCGAGCGTGGGGCACTGGGCGGGAAATGTTATCCACAGCGCAGCCGCCAGGCTTTTCCCCGTTTTTCCACCGGCATCGGCCCCCGGGCCGTGCGGCGTCCGAAGCGGCGTCGCGATGCCTCGTGCGGCATGCCGGTTCGGCGTTCCTTGCCGCGTTTTTCCGCGTTTTTTCCGCCTTCCGCGGGCCTTCCAGCGCCATTGCGCGCCCATCCCTCGTCGTAGCCCGCCGTTTTCAGGTCATGCCGATGCGCGCCTTGCCACCCGGATTTCCACAGCGTTATTCACATCGTTTCTCACATGATTTTCCACAGCGCCTGGCAGGTTTACCGGGGGCTGTGTCGACCGCGCTGCGCGGTCGTGTTTCGGCGCTGGCCGGCACGGTTGCCGCCTGCCTGCTGAGCGCCTGCGCCGTGCAGCCGCCCTCGCCGCCACCCACCGCGCGGCCCCAGGCGGCGCCGTTGCCGCAGGCCCAGGCGCAGGCGCCGACGGCGATGCCGGGCGCCACGGCGCGCCAGCGTATCGTGCAGATCGCGCTGCAGGAATGGCAGCGCTGGGGTGGCCAGACCATCCGCATCGGGCGCGACGACACCGCGTGCGTGGTCAGCAGCCCGCTGCCACCGCCGCCGCCGGCGCTGCCCGACGGCATCGAGGAGCGGATCCAGAACGGTTCGCTCAATGCCTCGTCGGCGGACACCGACGAGAGCTTCGGCACCACCGCCGCGCCGGGCTGCGCCGGTTTTCCGGACGGCACCGGCATGGAGGCGACGCCGCAAGGTTGCGCGCTGGCGCAGCGCTATTGGGCCATCGTCGGCAAGCAGGTCGATTGCCAGCAGATCACCGAGGGGCGGTGGGCCTGGTCCGCGGTGTTCATTTCCTGGGTGCTGCGCCAGGCGGGGCTCAACGAGCGCCAGTTCCTGACCGGGCAATCGCATTCGATGTATGTGGTCGACGCGCGCGACGGCATCCTGCCCGCGCCGGCCTTTCGCCTGGAGCCGCTGCCGGCGATGCCGCGCCCCGGCGACATCCTGTGCGCCGGCCGCGGCCGCGACAAATACCTGAGCGGCGTCGACGAGGTCGGCTTCGGCACCACGCCGATGCACTGCGACATCGTGGTCGAGGTAGATGCGACCGCCCGCGTGGTCAAGACCATCGGCGGCAATCTGCAGCAGTCGGTGTCGATGGAGCTGGTGGAGTTGGGCGATTCCGGGCTGGTGGACGGCTTCACCAATTCGCATGCGCCCTGGCTGGTGCTGATGCGCAACCAGTTGCCGTAACGATGGCGGCGGACGGGCTCAGGCCGCTTCGTATGGATCGCCCTCGCCGTCGTCCGCCCCGGCCAGGTCCCGGAACAGGTCCAGCTGCGCGGTGTCCGGATCGCTGGTCGCCACGCCGACGCCCAGCAGCCGTACCGGCAAGCGCCGCCGCGCATGGCCCTCGGCCAGCAGCCGCGCGTAGACGTCTCGGTCCGGCATCTGGCCGCGGCATTCCACTGTGGTCTGGCGAAAATCCGCGAAACGCAGCTTGACCGTCAGCTTGTGGATCAGGTGCTGGGCGCCCGCGCGCGCGATGCGGGCCTGCAGCTGCGCGATCAGCGGCTCGAGCTCGGCCAGGCACGCCGTCAGGTCGGGCAGATCGTCGGCATAGGTTTCCTCGACGCTGATCGACTTGCGCTCCCGCTCGGGCGATACCCGCCGTTCATCGATGCCGCGGCACAGGTTGTAGAGGCGGCCGCCGAAGCTGCCGAAGTGCCGATGGAACAGGTCCGGCGTCCACGCCCGCAGATCCGCGCACGTCTTGACGCCGAGGCGGTTCAGCTTGGCCGCCGTGACCCGGCCGACGCCGTGGATGCGCTCGACCGGCAAGGCGGCGACGAAGGCGTCGACCGCTTCGGGCCGCACCACGAACAGGCCGTCCGGCTTGTTCCAGTCGCTGGCGATCTTGGCGATGAACTTGCTGGGCCCGACGCCGGCCGACACCGTGACGCCGACCTCCTCCCGCACGCGCCGGCGGATCTCCTCGGCGATGCGCGTCGCGCTGCCCTGGTGCCGCGTGCACGCGCTGACGTCCAGATAGGCCTCGTCGAGCGACAGCGGCTCGACCAGTTCGGTGTATTCGCGATAGATGCCGAAGATCCGGCGCGACGCTTCCTTGTACTTGTCCATCGCCGGCCGCAGGATCAGCAGCTCGGGACAGCGCTTGACCGCCTGCGCCGATGACATCGCCGAGCGCACGCCATAGGCGCGCGCCTCGTAGTTGCAGGTCGCGATCACGCCGCGCCGGTCCGGCGAGCCGCCGACCGCCATCGGCCGGCCGCGCAGCGACGGGTCGTCGCGCATCTCGACCGAGGCGTAGAAGGCGTCGCAGTCGCAATGGATGATCTTGCGCAGCGGCGGGACCGGCGTGCTGGACATGGGCGTTCGGCGTTCGACGATTCGGTGCCGACTATTCAGCTCAGGCTATTCGCGCCAATAATCGAACACCGCAGACGGATCGTCGCTCTCATCCGTCGCGTCGATGAAATCGCGACGATTCTCTCCCGGGGCCGGCATGGCGATCCGATTCGTCACGCACGGGAAGGGCACGATCATGTTGCCGATGAATGGGAATGCGCGATTGGCAAGGTGTTTCATCGATGCTGTCAATAATGGGTCAGTCGACCGCCACCGCCGGCGGGCGCCGCCGCGACATCCAGAACCCCTCCAGCGCATAGAGCGCCAGCGATACCCAGATCATCGCGTAGCCCAGTTGCTTGTCGGCGGGGAACGGCTCGTGGTACAGCCAGACGCCCAGCAGCAGCTGCAGCGTCGGACCGGTGTACTGCAACAGCCCGAGCAGCGACAGCGGGATGCGGCGCGCCGCCGCGGCAAAGAACAGCAGCGGCACCGCGGTGACCGGCCCGGCCATCGCCACCAGGAACTGCACGCCCAGGCTCGCATGGGCAAAGCCGGCCTCGCCGGTCGAGAACATCCAGCCCAGCGCGGCGACGGCGAAGGGGAACAGCAGCAGCGTTTCCAGCGACAGCCCCTCGAGCGCACCCAGCGCTGCGGTCTTGCGCAGCAGCCCGTAGCCGCCGAAGGTGCCGGCCAGCGCCAGCGCGATCCACGGCAGCTGCCCGGCGGCGAAGGTCAGCCACACCACGCCGGCGGCCGCCAGCGCGATCGAGACCCACTGCGCCGGCCGCAGCCGCTCGCGCAGGAACACCACGCCGAGCAGCACGCTGAACAGCGGATTGATGAAGTAGCCCAGGCTCGCATCGACGACGCGATCGTTGGACACCGCCCAGATATAGAGGAACCAGTTGCCGCACAGCAGCGCCGCGCTGGCGACGAAGCCGAGCAGCAGGCGGCGGTCGGACCAGACCCCGCGCAGCCAGCCACAGTGCCGGCGGATGGCCAGGATGGCGCCGAGGAAGACCAGCGACCACACCATCCGGTGCAGCAGGATCTCGAGGGGCGCGATGCCGTGGAGGGACTTGATGTACAGGGGCAACAGGCCCCAGATGATGTACGCCAGCAGGGCGTAGAGTATGCCGGTCTGCATCGGAGAATCCTCTCAGAAGCCGAGGATTCTACCGGTGCGGACCGAGCCTTGCAGGCGGCGCGAAGCCGCCGTGGGGCGCTTACAGCTTGCGGGCGAAGCTGAACTGCGCGAAGGCCTGCTCGGCGACATTGAACCACGCGGCCTGGTTGTTGCGGAACACGCGCCAGTCGTCGTAGATCTTCTTGAACGACGGGTTCTTGCCGCTTTCCTCGGCATAGGCGTCCTGGGTCGCCTTGAAGCACGCCTCCATGATCTCGCGCGAGAACGGGCGCAGCTTGACGCCGTTCTCCAGCAGGCGCGCCAGCGCCTGCGGATTGACGGTGTCGTACTTGGCCATCATCGTGGTGTGCGCCTCGAAGGTCGCGGTCTCCAGCGCGCGCTTGTACAGCGCCGGCAGCTTCTCGAACTCGCTTGCCGAGGCGTAGAACGACAGCTGCGCGCTGCCTTCCCACCAGCCCGGGTAGTAGTAGAACGGCGCGACCTTGAAGAAGCCGAGCTTCTCGTCGTCATACGGGCCAACCCATTCGGCGGCGTCGATCGTGCCCTTCTCCAGCGCCGGATAGATGTCGCCACCGGCGATCTGCTGCGGTACCACGCCCAGGCGCGACAGCACCACGCCGGCGAAACCGGCGACGCGATATTTCAGGCCCTGCAGGTCGGCGACGGTGCGGATCTCCTTGCGGAACCAGCCGCCCATCTGCGCGTTGGTATTGCCGCCCAGGAAGTTGACGACGTTGTATTCCTTGAAGAACTCGCGCATCAGCTTCATGCCGTTGCCCTGCACCATCCAGGCGTTCTGCTGGCGCGCGGTCAGGCCGAACGGAATCGTGGTGTCGAAGCACAGCGTCGGGTTCTTGCCGAAGTAGTAGTAGCCGGCGGTGTGGCCGATCTGCACGGTGTTGTTCTGCACGGCGTCGAGCACCTGCAGGCCCGGCACGATTTCGCCGGCGGCGAACACCTTGATGTTGAACTTGCCGTCGGTCAGTTCCTTGACCCGGTTCGACAGCGTCTCGGCGCCGCCGTAGATGGTGTCGAGGGATTTCGGAAAGCTCGACGCCAGGCGCCATTCGACGGCCGGGTTGCTGCCTACCACGGCAGGCGCGGCCGGCGTGCCGGGGGCGCTGGCGGGGGTCGGCGCGGCGGCCTGCTCTTGCTTGCCGCAGGCGGCCAGCGCACCGGTGGCGGCCACGGCCGACGCTTTCAACAGAAAGGAACGACGTTCCATCGACTACTCTCCTCGTTTTCGAATTTTGATCCGGCCGAGGGCGAGAGAGTGCGTCGACTCCAACGCTGGCCGGGAACGCGCGGCAGGCCGTGGTACGACAGCGCGCAATAACGGGCCTGTTACCGGCGCACCCGCCGACTTGGCAGCGTGCGCCGATAACAGGCCCGGTTTTCACCCTCTGGTTTGCCCGCTCATACCCGTTCCAGCAGGCTGATCGATTATAGCGGTGCCCAATTCGCCACGGGGCCGCGCCAGGCTCCGGGTTTTCGCTAGGAAAGTGCGGTATGGCGCGCCTTCGCGGCGGCGATCCGGCATGGCGCGCGGCGTCGGCATCGGTGGCCGAACGTACGCTTTCGTCATCTGCAGTGCTCAGCCGATGGATTTTGTAACCTCTCTTGCTGTCCAATCAGCCCGACTGATAAAACCGTCGGTCCGGCACGGCCGAGCCCGTGCTCGCCGTTGCGCACCGTTGCCGCCCTGTTGTCACCGCATGTCGTTGTCCGCGTCGTCTTCCTCTCGCCGTCGTCCGCTGAACCGCTCCGTCCGTTCGTCCGTACTGCCGCGTCCGCGCTGGCTGTATCTGGCCGGCCTGGCGGCGTGGGGCATCGTTGCCTGCGCGCAGACGCCGCCGGCGCCCGAGCCCATCGCCCCACCGGTGTTCGCGCCGGCCGCCCCGGTGCCCGCGGTTGCGCGGCTGTCGAGCTGGACGCCGGATTCGAGGCCGAATCCGACGCAGAACCCGACGCAGAACCCGACGCAGAACCCGTCGGTGGAGGGTCCCGTGCCGCCGGCGGAGCCGGCAGGCTGGCAACCGCAGCAGCAGGCCGCCGACGCCGATCCGCTCGCCGGGTTGCTTCAGCGTGAGGCGCCGGCCCCGGCCGACGCCGCCACCGAAACGCTGAACCTGCCGCCCGCCGATGCGCCCGAGCAGGCCGCGCTGGCCGAGCTCGATCCAGGCCTGGCGGGACCGCCGGAGCCGTTGCCGCCCGCGCCGCCGCCGGTGGTGCTGTTCCCGAACCGGCTCGGCGAGTTCATGCCCGAGGCAATCGCGTCCGCCGGCGGCGACGCCGCGGCGCCCAGCGATGCTCCGCCGGTATTCGCCTCCAACCTGCCGAGCGCCGAACCCGCCGAGGAGACCGTCTGGAGCCTGTCCTACAGCGGCCGCGCAGCCTACGAGGACAACACCCACGCGATGCGGGCTTGTCCGGGCGGCAGCCTGTCGACCGGCATCGGCCACGGCGTGGCCTGCCAGAGCAGCGGCGAGGTCAAGCTGCGCGAGCAGCTCTATACGCTGGACGGCGGCGCTGCGATCGAGGTGGTGGCGCAGGCGCGCGGCACCAATACCACGACCATCGATGGGCGTCCCGCCCCGGTCGATCCCTATCAGCTGATCCCGCAGTTCTATACCGCGGTCAAGGGCGTGGCCGCGCTCGACGGCGCCACCATGTGGGCCGGCCGGCGCGACACGTCGCCGTTCCTGATGTCGTCGGGGCTGCTGCCGCCAACCTCCAGCGCGCTGCGTTTCGGCGTCGACGACGCCAGGATCGCCGGCGTCGGCCTCAGCTATCAGTACACCGCCCGCAACGACACCAATGGCCAGCATCTGCCCAGCTATCACTCGGTCCGCACCGCGCCGATCGGCGTCAATGACAAAGGCACGCTGCAGCTGGGTTTCACGCGCGTCCAGGCCGACGCGCTGGCCGATGCCGCCGGCGATGCCTGGTGGGCGTCGGCAATGCACGAACAGAAGGGCGTGCTGGCCGGCACCAACCGCTTCGGCCTGCAGTACGGCGCCGGCAGCCGCACCGCGATGACCGGCTACACCGGCATGGGCGACACGCTGTCGCGCGTGCGGGTCGCCGAATCGATGGAATGGAAGGGACGCGCGGGCCTGATCGGCTCGGTCGAATCGAGCCTGCAGTACGACCGCTCGGCGCTGGGCACGCTGCAATGGATGACCACGCGCGTGCGGCCCGCCTATGCGCCGACCGAGCGCTTCCGCCTGAGCTTCGAGGTCGCGCACGACCAGATTTCGTCGGGCTTCGGCGTCAGCGGCCAGCGCACCGCGCTGACGGTGGCGCCGACGCTGACGCTCGGCAAGGCCGCCGGCAACGCCAATCTGCGCGCGTTCTACACCTACAGCCGCGCCAACGACGTCGACGGCATCACCTTCGCGGCACCGGCCGACGCCTGGGCCTCGCAGGCGACGGGTTCGATCTTCGGGATCCAGCTCAATCGGCGCTGGTAGAGGTGGCGCTGGTAGGAGCGGCGCTGATGGGCGCGGCGTTGGCGGGGGCGGCGTTGGCGGGCGCGCCGTCGGCCCTTGCCGCGGCCGGGCAGCCGGCCGGCACGGTCCGCAGCAGCCAGTGGAACACCAGCGTCGCCGTCAGCGCGCCGGCGCACTGCGCCAATACGAAGCCCGGCACATCGATCGCGCGGATGCCGCTGAAGGTCGCGGTCAGTGCGCACGCCAGCGTCAGCGCCGGATTGGCGAAAGACGTCGAGGCGGTGAACCAGTAGCCCGCGCCGATATAGCCGGCCACCGCGAACGGCAGCAGGGCGGGCCGGGCGCGTGCGGTGCCCATCGCGACGGCGATCAGGCCAAACGTCGCCAGGAATTCGCTCCACCAGATCGGCGCGCCGGTGCGCGCGTGGTTCGACCCGCTCAACGGCGGCTCGCCGAACATCAGGTGGACCGCGATCACGCCCGCGACCGCGCCCGCGCATTGCATGAGCCCATAGCGCAGCGCCTCGCGCGCGGGCAGCATCCCCTGCAGCCAGGCCGACAGCGTGACCGCCGGATTCAGATGGCCGCCCGAGATGCCGCCGAAGGTCAGCAGCAGCGCGGCGAGCCCCGCGCCGCTCGCCAGCGAATTGGCCAGCAGCGCCAGCGCGGTATTGCCTGCCGCAAGCCGCTCGGCGCGCAAGCCGGAGCCGATCACCACCGCGATCAGCAGCGCCGTGCCCAACGCCTCGGCGACCAGCCTGCGCACGGGCGAGACAGCGAAATCCATGGAGGCGGCATCGGCCGGGAAGGTGGCGTGAGGACGGCGGCTGGACATCGAACGCGGAGCGAAGGTGACAGGGACCTGCAGGGACCGTGCGCGGCGCGATGTTGTCCGGCGCGGGAAGCGCGCAGTGTTCCGCCCGCCCCGCCCGCCGTCAATGCGCGCCGGTGCAGTTGTGTCCTGATCCGCGGTATCGAATGCGGCGCGCCGCTAGCCGAAGCGCACGCAATAGACCGGCGGCAGATGCGCCGACACGCAGGTCCACCGTTCGCCGCCGTTCTCCGATACCCACAGCCCGCCGGTGGTCGAGCCCATCGCCAGCCGTTCGCCGCTGTCGTCGACGGCGAGGCCGTGCCGATAGATCAGGTCGTAGGCAGGCGGCGCCGGCAGGCCTTCGTCGAACACCTCGAAGCTGCGGCCGCCGTCGCGCGTGCGGGACACCACCAGCTTGCCGTCGACCGGAATGCGGCATTCGTCCTTGGTCGCCGGCGCGAACCATGCGGTATCGGGATCGCGCGGGTGCACCGCGACCGCGAAGCCGAACTTCGACGGCCGCCCTTCGATGCGCCGCCAGCTGGCGCCGCCGTCCTCTGAACGGAAGACGCCGTCGTGATGCTGCACCCACAGCGCATCGGGCCGGGACGGACATTGCACCATGTAGTGCGGGTCCTGGATGTTCGGGTCCTCGCTGCGCTCGGGCGGCATATAGCCCGCCTTCATGCCGCGCGTGGTGGCCTCCCAGCTGTCGCCGCCATTGCGGGTCTGCCAGACGCCGCCGCACGAGATCGCGATCGACACATGGCGGCTGTCGCGCGGATCGACGCAGATCGAATGGATGCCGGGATAGTCGTAGCCGCCGCCGAACCACTGCGCCCGTTCGGGACGATCCCACAGCGGCCGGTTCAGCGCCCAGCTCGCGCCGCCATCGTCCGAGCGGAACAGGCCGCCTGGAATGGTGCCGGCCCACAGCACGCCGGGTTCGTCGGCGCCGCCGGCCTCGAGCACCCACAGCTGCTGCAGCGACCAGGGCGCGGGCCTGGGCGCGTCGGGGTCCGCCGGTGCATCGCTTGCGGCGGCGGCCTGCTCTTCCGGCTGCGGCGGATAGACCGGCACCGCACAGGCGGTCCACTCGGCCTCGCCGCGCGCGCGGCGCCACAGCTTGACGCCGAAGTGCCCCAGATTCAATGCGGCATAGAGGGTGCCGTCGCGCGGGTCGGACAGCACCATCGTGACCGGCTCGCCAAGAAAATGCGCCCCGGTTTGCTGCCACTGTCCTTCAGGCTGGCGTTCGATCTCGAACAAGCCCTTGCGCGTTGCCACGAGAAGTCGGTCGTTCATCGTTCAGGTCTCCTGGTATCGGTCGGCCGCCGGTCGCGTGGCCGTCGGCGCGTCGGCTGTCGAAACGTGTTTCGTCGAAGCCGTTGGTGCTCGCGCCCGCCGCTATCCGCCGGACAGTGCCTGCACCACGTAGACCTTGCTGTCCTCGCGCAACGCATCGCTGAGCCGTTGCCGGTCGCGAATCATCGTGCCGTCGATGAAGACGGTCACATGGCGGCGCAACTGGTTCTGGTCGTCGAGGATGTAGCCGCGCAACTCCGGCTGCTCGGCGAACACCGCGTCGAGCGCGGCGCGTACCGAGGCGGCGGGCAGATGACGGTCTGGCGTGGGGACATGGCGCTGGATCGCCGGCGCGAAGGTGATATGGGCCATGGTGCAGCGAAGGTAGGAGCGCGAAAAACAGTCACTACAGTGTAGGCGCTCGGCGCTGCGCGGGAAGGGCAAACGCGGGGAAATTCCGGCGCAGGAATGTGGACACCGCGTGTGGACACTTCGATGTGGACAACGCGGATGTCGACTGCGATCAGAACCGGCGTCTTTGCCGCTCTCGCGACAAAGACGCCGCCTGGCAGTCCTGTCTTTTGTTGACGTCGTATTTACCGCTGCGACGGCGCCGGCAAACCGCCAGGCCCGGCACCGAAGTGCGCATGGCTTTCAGCCCTTCCATCCCCGCGTCGCATGCGCGCACGCAGTCTAGCAAGAGTCGGTCGAACTGGCGACATGCGGACGAAACGTGGAAGTCCATGTGGACACGCCGGATGTGGACACGCCGGATGTGGACACGCCGGATGTGGACGGACCGATGTGGACGGACCGATGTGGACGGCCTCGATGTGGACAGCATTGCCGCGGCACGGATGCCGCGTCTCAGTCGGTGCCCGCGTTCGAGCGGAACGCCTCGAGATTGACGCCCAGCCGCTTGATCTTGTCGTACAGCGTTTTCTTCGGCACGCGCAGCAGATCGCTGGCGGCCGCGGTGCGCCCCGATGCGGCGCGCAGCGCTTCCTCGATCAGATGCCGTTCGAACACCGCGACCTGCTCGTCGAGCGAACGCGTGTCGCCGCCATTGCCGTTCGCGTTGCCGTTGCCGTTTCCGCCGCCGTTTCCACTTCCATTGCTGCCGGGCATACCGGTGCTGCCGCCCGGCAGCCCCAGCACGAAGCGGTCGGCGGCATTGCGCAGCTCGCGCACATTGCCCGGCCACGGATGCATCATCAGCTCGCGCATATGCGGCGGCGACACTTCGGGCACCGGCCGCTCGTAGCGCAGCGCCGCCTGCAGCAGGAAGTGCGAGAACAGCAGCGGAATGTCCTCGCGCCGTTCGCGCAGCGGCGGGATGTCGATCACCGCGACATTCAGCCGGTAGTACAGATCGGCGCGGAAGCGCTGCTCCGCCGCCAGCGCCAGCAGGTCGACCTTGGTGGCCGCGATCACGCGGCAGTCCATCGGCAGCAGCGTGTTCGAGCCCAGCCGTTCGAACTGCCGCTCCTGCAGCGTGCGCAGCAGCTTGATCTGCAGCGACATCGGCATCGTCTCGATCTCGTCGAGAAACAGCGAGCCGCGCTGCGCGTATTCGATCTTGCCGACCCGCCGCCGCGCGGCGCCGGTAAACGCGCCCGACTCGTGGCCGAACACCTCGCTCTCGAACAGCGATTCGGGCACGCCGCCGCAATTGAGCGCGGCAAAGTTGCCCTGCCGCCGCGGCCCGTACTCGTGCAGGCAGCGCGCCACCAGTTCCTTGCCGGTACCGGTCTCGCCGAGGATCAGCACATCGGCGTCGGTGCAGGCCAGATCGAGGATCAGCTTGCGCAGCCGCTCGACCGCCGCCGAGCGGCCGATGACCTTGGCCTCGATCGCCTGCGTGTCGGCCAGCTGCCGGCGCAGCGCCTCGACCTCGAGCGTCAGCGCGCGCTTTTCCATCGCGCGCTGCACGACCTCGGTCAGCTCGCCGGGCGAGTACGGCTTCTCGACGAAATCGTAGGCGCCGCGGCGCATCGCCTGCACCGCCATCGAGATGTCGCCGTGGCCGGTGACGAGAATCACCGGCAGCGCCGCATCGATTTCCAGCGCCTTGTCGAGCAGCGCCAGGCCGTTGATGCCGGGCAGGCGCACATCGGTGACCAGCACGCCGGCAAAGCCGGGCGTGAGGCGATGCAGCACCTGTTCGGCCGAGCCGAACGCCTCCACCGACAGCCCGGCGATCTGCAGCGATTGCGTGCTGCCCAGCCGCACCGCGGCATCGTCTTCGACATAGAGGACCGACAGGTCAGTTCGCATCGGCATGGTTCTCCTGTGCGGCGGGAAGCTGAATGATGAAGCGCGCGCCCACGATGTCGCCGCGGTTGTCCGGGTCGCCGGGGTCGCCGGGGTCGCCGGACAGGCCGAACGCACGGCGATTCTCCGCGCGCAGCGTGCCGCCGAATTCGCGGACGATGCCGGCGGAGATCGCGAGCCCCAGGCCCAGACCGACGCCCTGCTCCTTGGTGGTGAAGAACGGCTCGAACAGACGCGGCATCACGTCGTCGTCGATGCCGCAGCCGCGATCGGCGACCTCGATCGTGACCCACTGCGGGTCCGCCTGCACGTGGATCTCGAGCACGCGTGCGGCGGCGTCCTCGCTTGCGTCCGCGTTCGCCTCCTTCATCGCATCGAGCGCGTTCGACAGCAGGTTGACCAGCACCTGCTCGAGCCGGTTGCCCTCGCACAGCGCCAGCGGCGATGGCTCCGGAACCGATACCACCAGCTCCGCGCCGTCGGCGCGAATGCGCGAGTCGAGCAGGAACAGCGCGTCGGCGATCACCGTGCCGACCGGTGTGGGCACCGACTGTACCGGCGCCTTGCGCGCGAACTTCTTCAGCTGCGCGGTGATCTTGCCCATCCGCTCGACCATCTGGCAGATCACGTTCAGATTGGTCTCGACCGCATCGGTCTGGCCGCGGCGGAAGAACACGATGGTGTTGGCCGACAGCGTGCGCAGCGCCGCCAGCGGCTGGTTCAGCTCATGCGTGATGCCGGCCGACATCTGCCCGAGCGCGGCCATCTTGCTGGCCTGCACCAGCTCGTCCATCGCCGCCTTCAGCACCTGCTCGGCGCGCTTGCGCTCGGCGATTTCCTTCTGCAGCTTCAGGTTCGATCCGGACAGCGCCTGCGTGCGCATCGCGACCTTGCGTTCGAGCTCGTCGTGCGCGCGCTGCAGCGCTTCCTTGGCCGAGCGGTTCTGCGCGGCGGCGCGGCGGCGCTGCAGCACGTACAGGATCAGCAGCAGCAGAAAGCCGAGCGCGAAGGCGCCGATCACCGCGCTGTTGCGCGCCAGCGTGCGGATCGGCTCCATGTCGGACAGCACGATCAACCGCCAGTCGGTGTCGGGAATGCGCCGGCTCTGCGCGAGGAATTCGTCGCCGTCCGGCATCTGCACCACGCTGATATCGGCGGCGAAGCGGCGCTGCTCGCGAAAGCCGATCGGATCGAGCGAATCGACGGTCGAGTACTGCCGCGTCGAGGCGAGCTGCCAGCGCGTCTCGCTGGGCAGCTCGCGCAGCGACTTGAAGCGCCAGTCGGGCTGCGAGCTCAGGAACACGATGCCGTTGGCGTCGACCACCAGGATGCGGTCGTCATTGGCGAGCCACGGCTCGTCGATCTTGTCGAGGTTGACCTTGACCGCGGCCACGCCGAGCATCGCGCCGTCGCGCACGATCGGCTGCGAGAAGTAGTAGCCCGGCTCGCGGCTGACGGTGCCGATGCCATAGAAGCGGCCGGGCTTGCCCCGCATCGCGTCGCGGAAATACGGCCGGTACGAGAAGTTGATGCCGACGAAGCTGGCCGCCTCGTTCCAGTTGCTGGCGGCCAGCGTCAGGCCGTGAGAGTCCATCACGTAGATCGCGGTCGATTTGGCGGCGGCGTTGACCTCGGCGAGGAAGCGGTTGGCCGCCATCGCCAGGCCAGGTGTCGCCGGTTCGCGCAGCAGCCGCTGCACGTCGTGGTTCAGCGCGACCACCGCGGGCAGATATTCGTAGCGGCGCATTTCGCTGCGCAGTCCGCCGATATAGGCCTCGATGCGGTGCGCGGTGCCATCGCGCTGCGCGCGGATGCCGACCCGCTCGCCCCACAGATAGGCGATCGTGACACCGGCCGCCATCACCGCGCAGACGGCCGCGATCACCGCCGCGCGACGCGCCCGCCCGCGCGGCCATGCCGGCGGCGGCATCGACTGCGTCGCAGGGGAAGTCGCGGAGGAGTCCGTCATATCGATGCGCGGGAAGGGATACCGGCGGCGTGCGCCAACGACCGGCCATTAGGCAAAGCCGCGCACCGGCGCGTCAATCGGCGTAAACGTCAGGCGCGCCGATGCATCGGATCGTCGATGCATCGGCGCCCGGCCCCCTTGCCCGTCAGGGGGCACTCTGCGCGGTCAGGCGATCAGGACCGTGCCGCTCAGGGCTGCGTGACATCGAACAGCAGATTGACGGGCGACGGGCCGAACGACAGCCAGGTACCCTTCAACGGCTGCTGCTCGACGCCCGGACGCGACCAGTCGCAGACGCCGGTCGTGAAGATCGACTGCAGCCGCGCCAGCTGTGCGGGCGTCATCATCACCTTGTAGTCGGCCGGATCGATCGGCTTGAGCTGGCACTTGACGATGTCGTCGGCCAGCGGGCCACCGGCGACCATGCGCGGCGTGGTGCCGGCCGGGTACAAGGTATTGCACTGCCCAGGGCCATGCGCGGTCTGCGGCTCGATGATCTTGTTGCCGCCCGCGTCCCAGCACGCATCGACGAGGTCGGCCGGCTTGTTGCGCACCACCTTCTCGGCCTTGCTGCCCGGGCCGGTGTCGCGCAGCATCGCGGTCAGCCAGCGGTCCATCTGGTCGAAGTTGTCGTCGCGGATCGTGCCCGGTCCGACGATGACCTGGTTGTCCGCATGGCCGTTGGCCGCGATCAGCCGCGCGCGCACCGAGTAGCTGTGGATCTTGTTGTGGATGTCGCCGTTGACGCGATCGTCGAAGTAGTCGCGCTGATCGATGATCGGCGTGGTGGCCAGCCCGCCGCCGGTCGAGGTGATGCGTCCCGACTGGTAGGCGCGCGCGATCGCGTCGAGATCGCCGGCCGTGCGCTGCGCGGTCTTCTTGAAGTCGACGTCGACGCCGCCGATCTTCTCGTTCAGGTCGATGAACTGGTCGGCCGTGATCATGCCGTCGTTCAGCGCCTTCAGGCCGTATTGCACGCCGACATTGTCGATCGGCCGCTTGGCGAAGCCGCGCGCGTCCTTGCCGTAGACGTTGACGGTGTGGTCGTAGACGGTCGCCCGCACGCCGGTCGGGTTGTTGACCGGATGGTATTTCTGGTCGGCCGGGAAGCCCGCGGGGAACGACACCACCGGATCGAGGCGGCCCGCGCTGCTGCTCATCGCGGCGATGTTGCCGGGCTTCAGGTAACCCGAGATCGCCGAGCGCTGCGCATCGCTGTATTGGCCCGGCGCGTTCTGCGTGAAGTACAGATGCAGCAGGCGCGAGTCGTGCAGCTTGAAGATCGTCGACGAGGTGACGTCCGGGAACACCGAGGTCACGATGATGCCGTCGAACAGGCCCGGATAGTTGTCGCCGGTCTGGTGGCTCTGATAGGCGCCGCCCGAGCCGCCGGTGCCGATCGTGAAGAACGGCGTGCCGTAGTTCTCGATCAGCCGTTCCTTGACCATCGCGATGGTCTCGGACGACAGCAGGTCGTTGCAGTTGTTGCCGAAGGTATTGAGCGAGGCGCTGGCCACCGCGTAGCCCTTGCGCAGGTGGTTGTGGTTCAGCACCGCCACCGGCGTGCCCTGCATGTACCAGCCGCCCTGGCAACCGCCGCCGAGCGGATAGACGACCTTGCGGTTCCATCCCGCGGGCGGCGCCAGCGGCGTCGCCTCGGCGTCCTTCAACGGGTCGTGCAGGATCGCGGTCTGGTAGATCGCGCGGTTGATCGTACCGGTCTCGACGCGGACGATATAAGGTACGGTCACGCCCGCGTTGTTGGTGGTGCTGGCCAGGTCCGCCGGATACGCGGCGACCGGTGTCGGCAGCGGCTTGAAGCTGTTGGCGGTCGAGCGGTAGACGTAGTGCACGCGGCGTTCGACCGAGCAGTTCTCGTCGAGCGGCGCGCCCAGCTTGCTGCCGTCCGGCAGCGTGAAGTTCTGCGTCGCGCAGATGTAGGGCTTTTCGTGCGGGCCGGAGAAGACGGGGCCGGTGATCGGATAGTTGGTCAGCGTCAGCGTGGTACGCGCGGGGCCGCGCTTGACCTCCAGTGTGTTCTCGCCGAGCTTCAGGCCGCTGACGATGCCCAGCGCTTCGCCGTCGGCGGTCGGCGTGAAGGCGTCGCTGACATCGGTGCCGTTGAGGCTGACCTTGAACTTGTTGCCGGGCGCGCGTTCGCTGGCGCTCAGCCGGATCAGCGCATCGCCGCCGGTCACGCGCTCTGGCGCGGACGACAGCACGGTCGCCTCGACCGTGGCCCGGTGTCCCAGGCCCAGGCCGGGCGCGTTCTCCGCGCTCTGCGGCTGCAGATTGCCGCCACCGCCATCATCGCCGCCGCCGCAACCGGCGACCACCAGGGCCGCCACCATCGCGCCAGTCCCCAAGGACGGCCGCTTCCACCGAGCTGCTGTTTGCCGCATCGTCGTCTCCTGTTTGGCCGGCCTCGCCGGCACTGCCTTTTCCACGCTCCGCAGCGGAGCGGTCAGCGCGTCTGCCGTCTGTCGCGGCAGCTTGCGAGGCGCCTGCGTTGCAATGGGCGTGCCATTGCCGGCCACTATCGGTGCCGGAGACTAAGCGTCTGAAAGACAAGCGTTTTTGTCTGAGGACAATGTCTGCATCGCGGCAGACATGGATGGGAATCCGCACAGCCGCCCGCGGGTGGCGTGCGGAAAGTCGCGCCGGCGCGCAATCAGAAGTCGAGTTGCCGCGGCTGAATGCCAAGCGCGGCGGCAATCTTCTCGCGCGTCGATTTGCGCAGACGCTCGCCGCGTTCCTGCTGCGCGTACGCCGACTGGGAGATGCCGATGCGGGCCGCGACATCGGATTGGGTCAGTCCGAGATGTTCGCGCCAGGCTCGCGCGGGCGTCGCGCCTCCGACCGTGCGCCGAACCACGGCATGCGGAATCAGACCCCGTTCCTCGGCATGGCGAGCGATGTAGTCCTGTCCAGCTCGACGTGGCCATTGGCCCGTCCGGAATGCGCCTAACGAACCCAGGCCGAACAGCCGGCCGGTGCCACCGTCCCGCTGACGTACATCGCGCCATGCCGGTACAGGCGCAGCCGGTCCACTGCCTCGGCACCGCTGAGCACCCAGACGCCGCCGCCGGCATCGGTCCAGACGATGCGGGCGTCGCTGCCCTCCAGTGCGGTGAACAATTGCGAAGGCGCGGCGCCTGGGCGCATCACCACGGTGGTGGTGTCGATCGGCGCCGCCCTTGCCGGGAACAGGTTCAGCGCGGCGCCAAGCAGCGAGCCGCCGACCAGGATGGCCGCGACCCAGCTCGCGGCGATGCCGGGGCCGCGCGGACCTGCGCCCCGGTTAGGTCCGGCCCCGCTGCTCGTCTTGCGCATGCGGATGCCGACGATCAGCGGGATCACGCCGAACAGGAACAGCCAGATCAGATCCCACAGCAAGGGGTTGGGCGAGTCCATGCGGATCCGGTGGATGCCGGTGATCCAGTGCGACAGCACGGCATCGACCACGTGCCAGACGCCGAAGCCGATCCAGAAGTTCGCCAGCAGGTGCCGGGGAGCGTTGGCGATCGACAGTGCATCGCGGCTTCGGTACAGCAGCCACATCCCGATCGCCGCGATCACGTACATCAGCGCGTGGAACACGCCATCGGCCATCACCTGCAGGCGCAGATCGCCGAGCGCGCCGCGTTCGATGCCCGACAGCAAGTGGTGCCACTGCAGGATCTGATGCAGCAGGATGCCGTCGAAGAAGCCGCTCATCGCGAAGCCAAGCGTGTATCCCGCCCATGCGAACGCGCGCGGATGGATGGGTTCGGCTGCAGGAATCGCGCGGTCTGTCGGCATGGCATCGCTCCTTCGGATCGGGTGGGACGCAGTGGCGGCTCAACGCCAGCGCAACGCCAGCGCAAAGCCAAGCGGGCCGCATCGACGTCAGCCGATGGGGCCCGCTTGCGGCGACTGGTGGTCGCGGATGGACGGCGGCGCTCAGCGCGTGCCGCTCGTGCCCGTGGCGGATCCGCTCGAGGTACCCGACGAGCTGCCGCTCGTGCTGGTCCCCGTGCCGGTGCCCGACCGCGAGCTGTCGGTCGGCGTCACCGTGCCCGAGCCCGAAACGGAACCGGATCCCGACCCCGTGCCGCTGCCGGCGGCGGTGCAGCCTGCGAGTCCGCAAGCCATGGCGAAAGCCAGGGCGGCGATAGAAGTCATCGTTCTCATTTTGTTTTCCTCCAGCGGTGCGCTAAGTCCCCGTAGCGCTGACATGAACCCCGCGATCGGGGGCCGCCCGTCAATATGCAATCGGCGTTCCAATTCCGGGTTGGCGATGCGGCGATGGACCGACCGTCTGTCGGTGCGGCGCAAGACAGCCCTGGCGGCTGCGTAAGACATACCAACGCTTGTAAGCCTTGCCAACACGCGTGTCGGACGGCATGCACGTTGTTGCAGAGCGGGACGTAAGGCGGGGGAGAGGCGGGGATGGCGCGGGGCTCGGCCGGCCTTGCGGCGGCACGTGGCGGTCACCTTGCGTGACCGGAACTGGACGGGGCCTGGGCGGGGAACGCGAAGCACCAAGGAGAAGCACCAAAGAAAAACGGACGCCGAAGCGTCCGTTTTTCTTTCAACCTGGTGGCCTGGGACGGAATCGAACCGCCGACACAAGGATTTTCAATCCTCTGCTCTACCGACTGAGCTACCGGGCCAAAGAAGCGAAACTATAACAGCGGGCATGGGACTGGTCAACCCCCTGCCGGCGCGAATCGTCGTCCTTACTGCTCGGCGGGCTCGGGCTTGTTGCGGCTCAGCTCGACGCCCAGTTGCTTGAGCTTGCGATACAGGTGGGTACGCTCGAGCCCCGTCTTCTCGGCCACGCGCGTCATGCTGCCGTGCTCGCGCAGCAGGTGGTATTCGAAATAGGCGCGCTCGAACATGTCGCGCGCCTCGCGCAGCGGCATGTCGAAGGAGAACTGCATTTCGGCCTCGGGTACGCGCTGCGGCGTGCCGTTGGCCGACACTTCCGTGGGCGCGGTCTCGGCGGCGCGCGCTGTGGGCTCGGCGGCCGGTGCAGCGGGCGCGGCGGCCGCGCGCGGACGTTCCTGGCCGCGTGCCAGGCCCTGCTCGACCGCGGACAGCAGCTTCTGCAGCGCGATCGGCTTTTCCAGGAAATTGAGCGCGCCGATCTTGGTCGCTTCCACCGCGGTATCGATGGTCGCGTGCCCGGACATCATGATCACGGGCATCGTCAGCTGGCCCTGCGAGGACCATTCCTTGAGCAGCGTCACACCGTCGGTGTCCGGCATCCAGATATCGAGCAGCACCAGGTCGGGCGTATTGCCGGCACGGTATTCACGGGCTTGTTGCGCGTTTTCGGCTACTTCGACTACATGGCCTTCGTCGCTGAGGATTTCCGAGAGCAGTTCACGGATACCCATTTCGTCGTCGACTACGAGGATGGTTGCCATACTTTCCTCTTAACCCCTCCGCGGCGTTCCGGGTCGGACCGCATCATCATGCATCACTATGCCAGCTTGGCGAACAGGATCGATATCTGGGCGCCGGCGACTTCGGTGCCCTCCATGCGGTTGCGCAGTTCGATGCGCGCCCCATGTTCGTCAATGATCTTCTTCACCATCGCAAGACCCAGACCCGTCCCCTTGGCCTTGGTCGTCACGTATGGCTCGAACGCGCGGCTCAGGATGCGCGGGGCGAACCCCGGACCATTGTCAGCGATGGTCAGCTTGACAGCCTGGCGGCTTTCGCCGGCAGGATCTTTGTATTCTACAGTCTCGGTGTGCAGAGCGATACAAGGCGCCGGACGGCCCGCCGCCAGGTTCTCCGCGACCGCATCCTGCGCATTCTGCAGCAGATTGTGTATCACCTGCCGAAGCTGGGTCGGATCGCCCTTGATGTCGGGCAGATCGTCGGCCAGCGACGGGTGAATCACGGGATGCTCGTGCAGGCCGGGATCGTCGATACCGTACAGATGCAGGACCTCGGCCACCAGCGCATTGAGCTGCAGCGTCTGCAGCATCGCCGGCGGCGTGCGGGCGTAATCGCGGAAATCGTCGACCATGCGCTTCATCGCCGCTACCTGGTTAACGATCGTGGTGGCCCCGCGCTTTAGCACGTCCGCGTCGATGCCTTCGAGCTTGGACGCGAGCTTCATCTGCAGCCGCTCGGCAGACAGCTGGATCGGCGTCAGCGGGTTCTTGATTTCATGCGCGAGGCGCCGGGCCACTTCGCCCCATGCGACCGACCGTTGAGCCGAAATCACATCGGAAATATCGTCGAACACGACCACATAGCCCGGCTCGGCATGATCGCTGACATGGTCGCCGCCCGGCAGCCGCGCGCCGCGTACCAACAGCGTCAGCGGCTGTTCCTCGTCGCCATGCGGCAGTTCGATCTGCTTCTGCCAGTGCGCGGCGCCGCCGAGCACCTCGCTGGTGCTCTGCTCGGAGAAGGCCTGCCGCACGATTTCGCCGAACGCCGCCATGCCGGGAATGGCCTCGACCGGATGCCCGATGGTGGGGCCGAGCGGCTGGCCGAAGATGCGTTCGGCACCGGGGTTGGCCGTCACCAGCGAGAAGCGCCGGTCCATCACGAGCACGCCGGCGGTCAGGTTCTGCAGCACGCTTTCGAGGAAGGCCTTCGATTGCTCGAGCGCGGCGCGATTCTGCTCGACGGCCAGGCGCGCCTCGGCCAGCTGGCGCGTCATCATGTTGAACTGCTGCGTCAGCATGCCCAGCTCATCGCGGCTCTTCAGTTCGCGCTTGGGCGACAGGTCGCCTTCGGCGACTTCCTTGGTCCCCTGCAGCAGCATCAGCAGCGGCCGCGCCAGCTGCCCGCCGAGCAGCAGCGCCAGCATCACCGCGATGAATACCGCGAGGAACAGCGTCAGCGTCAGCGTGCCGATATACATCTTGCGCAGGCCGGTGCGGCCCAGCGCCTTTTCCTGGTAGTCCTGGTAGGCGCGCTGGACTTCGTCGGCATTGCGCGCGAGCACGGCCGGGACCGGATGCACGATCTGCAGATAGCGTTCCTCGCGCACCGTATCGCCGATCAGGCCGAAGCCCGACGACGGATAGTCCTCGGCGCGCCGCTCCAGCGACAGGCCCGAGCCCGCCCAGCGGTCCTTGCCTGCGGGACGCTGCGCCGCGCCCAGCGACGCTTCGTCGGTCGGCGCCGCGGTGCCCAGCGGAATGATCACGCGCAGCCGGTACAGGTGATTGGCGTCGGCGCGCTCGGCTTGCGGATGGCCATCGCTGCCGCCGTCGGTGCCGGGATCGGTGCCGCCCTCGACCGCCGCGTAGCCGCCCGCGAGCCGCGCTTGTTCGACCAGCACGCCGGACGGCAGGCTCGGCACCAGCATCGCGTAATTGCTCGACGCGGACGCGATCACGCGCCCGCCGCCGGTGAAGATCGAAGCCTCCTGCACGCCGTACTGTTCGCGCAGCCGGTTCAGCTGCAGAGAGTTGGTGGGCTCGCTCGCGCTGATGATCTGGTCGCTCATCTGCCGGGCCTTGGCCTGCAGATCGGCCAGCGCGCTATCGATGGTCGAGCGGCCCAGATTCAGGCCCGCCTCGAGCGCGGTCTCGACACGCACGTCGAACCACGACTCGATGCTGCGCGAGACGAATTGCAGCGACACCAGATAGATCAGCACGCCCGGCAGCACGCCGACGATGCCGAAGAACAGCGCCAGCTTGGTCATCAGCCGCGTGCCGAACTTGCCGCGGCGATAGCGGACCCACAGCGCCACCGCGAGCGCGCCGATGATCAGCACCATCAGCACGCCGATCACCAGATTGATCTTGTACAGCAGCGTGAAATAGCGGTCGAAGAACTCGGTATTGGCGGACGCGGCGGCCAGCAGCACCACCAGCACCAGCGCCAGGAAGACGATGGTGCCGGCGACCACGCGGCTCAGCACCCGGCGCAGCCGGCTGTCGAGCACGCTGTTCAGCGGGGAGATCATGGTTCGGCGACCAGCGACGAGAGCGAGATCGGTGCCAGCATGCCGGCGACCGTGCGCGCGGACGCCGGCGAAGGCGGGCGGGCGTTGCCGATGCCGGGGGCCGAGGCCGGCGCGGGAGTGGGCGTGGAAGCGGGAGCCGTCGCACCGCCTGGCACACTACCCGGCGCACTACCGGGAACGCTGCCCGGGGCCGAACCGGGCGCGGACGGCGGCATCGAAGCCGGGCCCGAACCTTGTCCCGGTGCCGGCGCGGCCGGGGCCGCCGACGCGTTCGCGGGCGAGGCCGCTGGTCCGTTCGCCGGTGCTGGCGTCGGCGCGGCGGGCGAAGCAGGGGCAGCGGGCACGGGAGGGGGCGGCGGTGCCGGCGGTGCTTCGGCGACCGGCGTATAGGCAAAGCGCCGCCAGTCGGACGAGAGGTTCCAGTCGCGCGTATTGACCGCATTGATCTGGAACGGCTTGGGCAGTTGCGACAGGTCCAGCCGCATGCGGACCTCGGCCTGGTATGGCACGCCGAGCTTGACGTCGCCGCGCTCGAACACGCGCCAGCCACGCACCTGCTTGATGAAATCGAGCGCGCCCTTCAGGCGCATGAACGGCAGCTGCAGACCGCCGGTCGAGACCCGGTACTGCCGCGTCAGCGGATGGAACGTCAGCCGGACGCTGCGGCTGGTGCTGACCGGCTTCTCGTCGAACCAGTACCAGCGCGGTCGGCTCAGCTGGAAATCCACCGCGAAATACAAGGGGATGCCCTTGTGCAACGCGTCCTCCAATGCCGGCGACAGTTCGAAGTCGAAGGCGGCGTTCAGCTCGAAGCCGCCGTCGTGATATTCGACGCGCGCCTCGCGCACCTCGATATTTTGTGCCTGGCCGGCGCGCGGCGACAACGCGCCCGCGCAAAGGACCAGCACCATCAGCAGCAGCCAAGCCAGCCGGCGCAGCGCGGCCACGCCGATATCGGCATGGTTGGCTGCGGATCCGCACGCCTTGTCGTCATGGGCACGGAGGACGGACAAGCGAAGCGGTACGAGCATCGGATCAGAGGCGTTTCTGGAAGCGGGCGTAGAAGAAACCGTCGTGGTCCGACGGCAGGCCATCGTGGCTGCCGGTCCCGCCATCAGCCACGCCATTTGGGATGCTGCCGGGCAGCAGCTGGCCGGGCGCCTGCAATCGTATCGCATCTGGTAGCTGGGCACCAAACCAGCGCGCCTGCTCCTCGCCCTCCGTTGGGAAAATAGAACAAGTCACATACACCAGAATGCCGCCCGGTTTCAGCAGCGGCCACAGCTGCGAGACGATGCGGCGTTGCTCGTTGACGAGCTTGCCCAGATCGCTTTCGCGGCGCAGCCAGCGGATATCGGGATGGCGGCGCACGATGCCCGAGGCCGAACATGGAACATCGGCCAGGATGCGGTCGTATTGCTTGCCGTCCCACCATGCCTGCGGCCGGCTGGCGTCGCCGATCATGACCTGCGCACGCTGATGCAGCCGTGCGAGATTCTCGTCGATGCGCTGCGCGCGCACGGCATCGCTCTCGACCGCGGTCAGTTCCACGTCGGCCAGCTCGAGCAGATGGCCGGTCTTGCCGCCGGGCGCGGCGCAGGCATCGAGCACGCGCTGGCCATCGGCGATCTCGAGCAGTGGCGCGGCGAGCTGGGCGCCGGCGTCCTGCACCGAGACTTCGCCGCTGTCGAAGCCGGGTACCTGCGCCACCGGCAGCGCGCGCGCGAGGCGTACCGCCTGCGTGCCGACGCGCTGCGCGCCGATGCCCGCGGCGGCAAGCCGGGCGAGATAGTCGTCGAGCGACACGCGGGCGGTATTGACCCGCAGCGTCATCGGCGGGCGCTCGTTCGCGCTGGCGGCCAGCGCCTGCCAGCGGTCGGGATAGGCCTCGCGCAGCAGCCGCAGCCACCACGACGGCAGGTTCCAGCGCGCCTCTTCGTCGCGGCGCACTTCGGCCAGCAGCGCCTCGCGCTCGCGCAGGAAGCGCCGCAGTACCGCGTTGACCATGCCGCGCGCATGCGCGGACTTCGGATCGGAAGCGGCGGCGTTGACGGCCTGGTCCACCACGGTGAAGGCCGCATAACCGCCTTGCCCGCTGCCCTGCCCGCCGTCCTGTCCCGGTTCCTTGTCGCCTTCGATCAGCAGGGTCAGTGCAACCGCGAGCAGAGAATCGACCAGCGCGCCCGGCGGGCGCGACACCATGCGCGTGACCAGCGCACGCACGGTGCCGAACTCGCGCATGGTGCGATAGGCCAGGTCCTGCAGCGCGCCGCGCGCGCTCGCGTCCCGCGTGCGCTCGAGCCGGTACTGCGCACAGGCGGCGTCGATCGCTTGCGGCAGCGCGCTGCCTTCATTGACGCCACGCACCGCGGCCGCGGCGGCGAGCATCTGGAAGGCTAGGGAATCGGGAGGCAAACGCATGGATCGGACACCGTGAGGAAAAACGAACAAACAAGACGCGGCAATGCGCGCGGAAATGCAGGCGCGCGGAAATGCAGACGCGCGCAACTGCGGTCGAGGCGCGCTGCGCGAGGTCAACGCGCAGCGCCTGCGGGCATTGCGGAGGGTATCCGCGGCGATCGCGTGGACATCAAAAAGCCCGCCGGCTCGCAGGGGAGCACGGCGGGCAGTTTACCCTGTCGGCGCCGACCGACCGCTGTGGCGGCGGGCGCGCGGCTCCAGTCAGACCGGATAGGTACCGGTCTGCGCCATCTGCATCAGCCGCGCGACGCGCTCCTCGGTGGCAGGGTGCGTCGAGAACAGATTGGCGATGCCACCGCCCGACAGCGGGTTCAGGATCATCATCTGCGCGGTGGCCGGATGCTGCTCGGCCGCCTGGAACGGAATGCCGCGCGCATAGCGGTCGATCTTGTCCAGCGCCATCGCCAGCGCCTGCGGATCGCCGCTGATTTCGGCGCCCCCGCGGTCGGCCTCGAATTCGCGCGCCCGCGAAATCGCCATCTGGATCAGCGACGCGGCCAGCGGCGCCAGGATCGCCATCGCGATGCTGGCGATCGGGTTGGCCGGGCGGCCTTCCTCGTCCCGCCCGCCGAAGAACATCGCGAAGTTGGCCAGCGCGGCGATCGCACCGGCCATGGTGGCGGCGATCGTCGAGATCAGGATGTCGCGATGCTTGACGTGCGCGAGCTCGTGGGCCATCACGCCGCGCAGCTCGCGGTTGCTCAGCACGCGCAGGATGCCGGTGGTCGCGGCGACCGCGGCGTTCTCCGGATTGCGGCCGGTAGCGAAGGCGTTGGGCGCGTCCTCGTCGATCAGGTAGACGCGCGGCATCGGCAGGCCGGCGCGCTGCGCCAGTTCCTGCACCATGCCGTAGAACTGCGGGGCACTGGCCGCATCGACTTCCCGCGCGTTGTACATGCGCAGGACCATCTTGTCCGAGAACCAGTACGAGAAAAAATTCATGCCGAGCGCCATCAGCAGCGCGAACATCATGCCGCTGCGGCCGCCGATCATGCCTCCGATGACGATGAACAGCGCCGTGATGGCCGCCATCAGCATGAAGGTCTTGACCCAGTTGAACATTGCCGTGGTCTCCGTGGTAACGCCGCCGCGCGCCTGGCGCCCCCTGCTGGTCCGGCGGTATTGCCGGCAGATCGGGGCGCCCGCGCGCGTCGCGCGATGACGGTTAGATAGGGTCCGGAGCGCTAAATTCAATGCCGGCAAGGGCTTTTTGCCGGCGGCGGCGCTAGCGCTGCGTCATCGCCAGGCGCGCGCCCAGGCCGATGAAGGCCACGCCGATGACGCGGTCGAGCCAGCACTTGAGCCGCGGCGCTTGGCCGGCCCGCCGCGTCAGCGTGCCGGCCATCCACGCGACCGCCACGGTCCACACCGTCGACATCGCCACCATGATCGCGCCCAGCGCGAGGAAGGCCAGCGTCTGCTGACCGGCGCGCGGATCGACGAACTGCGGGATGAACGAAACGAAGAACAGGATCACCTTCGGGTTCAGCACGTTGGTCAGAAAGCCCTGCATGAACAGCGCGCGCAGGCCGCGGCGGTCGGCGGCGGCGGCCTGCACGGTAGCCTGCGCGCCGGATGCCGGCCTGCGCCAACTCGACCACAGCAGCTTCAAGCCCAGCCATGCCAGATAGGCGCCGCCCGCGTACTTGATCACCGTGAACGCCACCGGCGAGGCGGCCAGCACCGCGGTCAGCCCGAACGCGGTCGCCAGCGCATGCACGCAGCAGCCGGCGCTGACGCCGAGCGAGGACATCACGCCCGCGGCGCGGCCCTGCGCCACGCTGCGGCCGACGATATAGGCGGTATCCGGGCCGGGGGTCACGTTCAGCAGGAATACCGCGCCGATGAACAATGGCAGGTCGAGGATGCCCAGCATGATGGTCGGTCCTTGCGCAAATTCGATCGCCGAATTATGCCGGGTTATGCCGCACCGTCGAGGACCACGCAGCGCGTGCCGGCCGGCAGCGGCGTGCCCTGCAGGAAGGCCTGCGCGGAAAGGCGCCTGCCACCGGCCTTCTGCAGTTCGGTGATGCGCAGCGCGCCTTCGCCGCAGGCGATCACTACCCCGTTCGCGTCGGCGGCCAGCACCGTTCCCGCCGCCGCGTCGCCGTGCTCGGGCGCGCGTGCCAGCGGCTCGGCCTGCCAGCACTTGATCGCCGCGTCGCCGATCTGCACGCTCGCGCCGGGGAAGGGATTGAAGGCGCGAATCTGCCGGGCCAGCTCCACCGCGGGGCGGCGCAGATCGAGCCGCGCCTCGTCCTTGCCGATCTTCTCGGCATAGGTGATGCCATCGTCCGGCTGCGGCTCGGCCGGCAGCGCGACGTCGGCCGCCAGCCGGCGCAGGGCCTGCACGATCATGCGGCCGCCCAGCGCCGCGAGCGTGTCGTGCAGCGCGCCGGTGGTGGTGTCCTCGCCGATCGGTACCGCTTCGCGCGCGATCATCGCGCCGGTATCCAGGCCCTCGTCCATCTGCATCAGCGTGATGCCGGTCTGCGCGTCGCCCGCCTCGATGGCCCGGTGAATCGGCGCCGCACCGCGCCAGCGCGGCAGCAGCGAGGCGTGGATGTTCAGGCAGCCATGACGCGGCAGCGTCAGCACCTCGGCCGGCAGGATCAGGCCGTAGGCGGCGACGACCATCACATCGGGCGTCTGCGCGGCCAGCGCGTCGATCGCGGCGACCGCCTCGTCGGGATACTTGCCATGGCGGCGCAGCGAGCGCGGCTGCAGGATCGGACCGAGCCCCTGGGCCAGCGCATGCTGCTTGACCGGGCTGGCCTGCAGCTGCATGCCGCGTCCCGCCGGCCGGTCCGGCTGCGTCAGCACCGCGGCCACCGGAAAGCCGGCCTCGACGATGGCAGCGAGCGCGACGCGCGCGAATTCGGGCGTGCCGGCAAAGGCGACGCGCAGAGGGGCGGGGCTGGTCATGGAACGCTCCGGCTGGACGGTTGGGCCCGGGTTCGGCTTTGACTGGGCTCTGAAGGCAACACCGGCCGCGAAGGCGGCCGGTGCGGGGACTGCAAGCGAGGCATCAGCATAGCAAACCCGCTGCCGCGGGCTGCCGCTGGCTCGCGCACGGTTACATGCGAGTGCGCGCGCGCTTCTGCAGCTTGGACTTGATGCGGTTCAGCTTCAGCGGCGACAGGTATTCGACGAAGACCTTGCCCTTCAGGTGGTCCATCTCGTGCTGGATGCAGACCGCCAGCAGATCGTCGGCCTCGAGCTCGAACGTCTCGCCGTCCTCGTTCAGCGCGCGCACGCGCACACGGTCCGGACGCTCGACGCGGTCGTAGACCTCGGGCACCGACAGGCAGCCCTCTTCCCAGACTTTGCGGTTGTCGCTGGCCCAGACGATCTCGGGATTGATGAAGACGCGCAGCTCGTCGCGGGTCTCCGAGATGTCGATCACGATGACCTGCTCGTGCACGTCGACCTGGGTCGCCGCCAGGCCGATGCCGGGGGCTTCGTACATGGTTTCCGCCATGTCCTTGACCAGTTGGCGGATGCGGTCGTCGACCTGCGCGACGGGCTTGGCCACGATGTGCAGGCGAGGATCCGGGTAGGTGAGGATGTCGAGTTTGGCCATGGTGCTGATGCGCGACGCCGTGTTCGTCGTGGCTTGCCGCTGCTGCCGATTGGGCCGTTGTCGCATTGTCGCGGCAGGGCCCATGTCAGCAAAATCGGGGCGCGAACGGAAAAAATCAAGGCGCGCCGGCGGTCGCTGCGCGCTTTGGGAGTACCCCAAGGGGTCAATCCGGCCAAGGCAATCCGACCGGCTCAACAAAGTGCGCGATCTTACCAAAGAACCTCGGGCAGCGCCGCGATGGCGGCAGTGTTGGCCATGGCGGCCGTGGCGCCGCCTGGCGCTGGCGGCTGCCGCGCTGACGGCGGCCCTGCCCTGTGGCGCCGGCCCCACCATCGTTGCGCTTGCGGATGGGCGGCAGTTCGGCGCCGCCGGCGATCTTGCTTATGTGCTTGATATGCCGCTTGATGCCTCGGTGGGCAGTCGCTGGCAGGTGTGCGCGCCATCCGGCGCGCATCCGGAAGACGTGCGACGCGGCGTGGCCACGCCACCGCAGCGGCACGATACGCCGGCGCAGATTCTGGGTACGGTCGAAGTGGTGTCGCCACCTCGAGCGCCGGGCGCTATTGCGATCGTCACCGTGGTGACATCCGTTCGCGAGGTGACGCCGGGCAGTGTTCTGGTGCCCTTGCCGGCTGCGCCGCCCGAAGTCGAATAGACAGCCTTATCGAACCCGCCCCATGCCCGAACTGCGCTCCGCTACCGATGGCCGCCCCGCTGCGATCGACCCGGGCGAGGTCGCGGCCTGGCTGCGTCTGGAAGCGGTGCCGGGACTCGGCCGCCGCACCGCGCGGCTGCTGCTGGACAAGTTCGGCCTGCCGCAACAGGTGCTGTCGGCCGGGGAAGCGCGGCTCGCCCGGCGGCTGCCATTGCCCGTGGCCCGCGCGGTGGCGGCGCCACCGGATCCGGCCCTGTCGGCGCGGATCGCGCGCACGCTAGCGTGGCTGCGCGAACCCGGCCACCACCTGCTGACGCTGGCCGACCCCGGCTATCCGCGTGCGCTGCTGGACCTGGGCGACCCGCCGCTGATGCTGTACGCCCAGGGCCGGCTGGAAAGCCTGCGCGGTCCGGCGCTGGCGGTGGTCGGCGCGCGCAGCGCCACCGTGCAGGGCGGGCGGGACGCGCAGATGTTTGCGTCGGCGTTCTCGGCCGCGGGGATCGCGGTCGTGTCCGGCCTTGCGCTCGGCATCGACGCGGCCGCGCATGCCGGCGGACTCGGCGGTCCGGGCGGCACCATCGCGGTGGTCGGGACCGGCCTGGACCGCTGCTATCCCGCTTCACACCGGGCACTGGCTCAGCGGATCGCGGCCGAGGGGCTGCTGCTCAGCGAGCTGCCGCTGGGCACGCCGGCCCGCAGCCAGCATTTCCCGCAGCGCAACCGGCTGATCGCGGCGCTGGCCCGCGGCGTGCTGGTGGTCGAGGCGGCGCTGCGCTCGGGCTCGCTGATCACCGCGCGGCTGGCGGCCGACCTCGGCCGCGAGGTGTTCGCGGTGCCCGGCTCGATCCACGCGCCGCTGGCGGCGGGTTGCCATCGGCTGATCCAGCAGGGCGCCAAGCTGGTGGAGTGTCCGCAAGATGTGTTCGACGAACTGGGGCTGGTCAAAGGCTCACGCGCCGTCGCCAGGCCCGGCGCGATGGCGTGCGGGACGATGGGCGAGCTCCCGTGCGGCCGCACCGATGCGCTGGGCACCGCGCTGGCGTACGATCCGGTCGATCCCGATACGCTGTGCGCCCGTACCGGGCTGCCGCCCGAGGCCGTCACCGCTGCACTGCTGGAACTGGAATTCGCCGGCGCGGTCGAGCGGATGCCGGGCAATCTGTACCGGCGTCTGACCTAGCCGCCGGAGCCGCGCGGCACGGCGGACGGCCGGAGTCGTTACAATCGCCGTTCCCCGTGCCTGACCGGATGCTCGATCAAGCGCACGCAAGGCTCATGTCTGGATCACCGATGGCCGTTTACTTTCCCGAACGCGATGCGGCCGCGATCGCCGCGGCGCTGCGGGCACATCCCGAGGGTCGCCTGGTGGCGTGCCTTTGCGCCGAGTGGTGCGGCACCTGCCGCGACTATCTGACGGTCTGGCGCGAACAGGCGGCGCGCCATCCGGACGACTGCTTCGTCTGGGTTGATATCGAGACCCATGCCGACGCATTGGGCGATATCGATATCGAGAACTTCCCGACCGTGCTGGTGCAGGATGCCGCCGGCGGGGCGCCGCAGTTCTATGGCACCTTGCTGCCCCATGCCGACACGCTGGCCCGCTTGCTGGGCCGCGGCGCGGCCATGCCGGCCGGCGCAGAAGCGCCGCCGGATCTGCTCGGCTGGTTGAATCCTGACGGATCCGGCCGGTCACAGCAGGGAGAAAGCGGCGTTTGAAGCTCGCCGGGGCCGGGTCTGAACGAGGCGGGAGCCTAGTCCCGGCCCACGATAAGGCGCGAAGGCGGCGATGGAACTCGCCTTGCACCGTTGTCAATACCCCGCTTATTATTGGCGCCTCATGGCCCCCCCGGGGGCCCAAGTGCGCTGTTTACATATTAGTGCTGTGCCAAACGCGGTCCGCCAAGGGGCGGCCGGCAAGGATTCCCACCCATGTCCAAAGCTCTCATCATCGCGGAAAAGCCATCGGTCGCGGCCGATATTGCCCGTGCGCTCGGGGGCTTTACCAAGCATGACGAGTATTACGAGAGCGACGATTATGTGCTCTCGTCCGCCGTCGGCCACCTGGTGGAAATTGCCGCGCCGGACGAATACGAAGTCAAGCGCGGCAAATGGAGCTTCGCCAACCTGCCGGTCATCCCGCCGCACTTCGACCTGCGTCCGATCGCCAAGACCGAATCGCGGCTGAAGGTGCTGAACCGGCTGATCAAGCGCAAGGACGTCACCCGCCTGATCAACGCCTGTGACGCGGGGCGCGAGGGCGAGCTGATCTTCCGGCTGATCGTGCAGCAGGCCAAGGCCAGGCAGCCGGTGCAGCGGCTGTGGCTGCAGTCGATGACGCCGCAGGCGATCCGTGACGGCTTCGCCAGCCTGCGCGAGGACGCCGAGATGCTGCCGCTGGCCGACGCCGCGCGCTGCCGCTCGGAGGCCGACTGGCTGGTCGGCATCAACGGCACCCGCGCGATGACCGCCTTCAACAGCAAGGGCGGCGGTTTCTTCCTGACCACGGTGGGCCGGGTGCAGACGCCGACGCTGTCGATCGTGGTCGAGCGCGAGGAGAAGATCAAACACTTCGTGCCGCGCGACTACTGGGAAGTGCGCGCCGAATTCATCGCCGCGGCCGGGCTGTACGAAGGCCGCTGGTTCGATCCGAAGTTCAAGAAGAACGAGTTCGATCCCGAGGCGCGCGAGTCGCGGCTGTGGAGCGAGGCCGAGGCCAAGAGCATCGTCGCGGCCTGCCGCGACAAGCCGGGCACGGTCTCCGAGGAGTCCAGGCCGTCGACCCAGCTGTCGCCGGCGCTGTTCGACCTGACCAGCCTGCAGCGCGAGGCCAACTCGCGCTTCGGCTTCTCGGCCAAGAACACGCTGGGCCTGGCGCAGGCGCTGTATGAAAAGCACAAGGTGCTGACCTACCCGCGTACCGATTCGCGCGCGCTGCCCGAGGACTACATGGGCACGGTCAAGGAAACGCTGGACATGCTGGCGGACAGTTCGCCGAACTACCTGACGCATGCGAAGAAGATCCTGAGCAGCGGCTGGGTCAAGCCGAACAAGCGGATCTTCGACAACAGCAAGATCAGCGACCACTTTGCCATCATCCCGACGCTGCAGGCGCCGAAGAACCTGTCCGAGCCGGAGCAGAAGCTGTACGACCTGGTGGTGCGCCGCTTCCTGTCGGTGTTCTTCCCGGCCGCCGAATACCAGGTGACCACGCGCATCACCGAGGTCGCCGGCCACCACTTCAAGACCGAAGGCAAGGTGCTGGTCAATCCGGGCTGGCTGGTGGTCTACGGCCGCGAGGCTCAGGGCGACGACGCCAACCTGGTGCCGGTGGCCAAGGACGAGAAGGTCCGCACCGACAAGGTCGAGCCGGTCGGGCTGACCACCAAGCCGCCGGCGCGCTACAACGAAGCGACGCTGCTGTCGGCGATGGAAGGCGCCGGCAAGCTGGTCGACGACGACGCGCTGCGCGAGGCGATGGCGGGCAAGGGGCTGGGCACGCCGGCCACGCGCGCGGCCATCATCGAAGGACTGCTGACCGAGAAATACCTGGTGCGCGAGGGCCGTGAACTGATTCCGACCGCCAAGGCGTTCCAGCTGATGACGCTGCTGCGCGGCCTGGGCGTCGAGGAACTGACGCAGGCCGAGCTGACCGGCGAGTGGGAACACAAGCTGGCGCAGATCGAGCGCGGCCGGCTCAAGCGCGACGAGTTCATGCGCGAGATCGCGCAGATGACGCAGCAGATCGTCAAGCGCGCCAAGGAATACGACAGCGACACCATCCCCGGCGACTACGCGACGCTGCAGACGCCGTGTCCGCAGTGCGGCGGCCAGGTCAAGGAGAACTACCGGCGCTTCGCCTGCACGGCCTGCGAGTTCTCGATCAGCAAGATCCCGGGCGGCCGGCAGTTCGAGATCGACGAGGTCGAGACGCTGCTGCGCGACAAGGAAATCGGGCCGCTGCAGGGCTTCCGCAGCAAGATGGGCCGCCCGTTCGCCGCGATCCTGAAGCTCGCGCGCGACGACGACGGCAACTACAAGATGGAGTTCGACTTCGGCCAGAACGAGGACGACAACGACGGCGAACCGGTCGACTTCAGCGGCCAGGAGCCGGTCGGCACCTGCCCGAAGTGCAGCGGCTCGGTGTTCGAGCACGGCATGAAGTATGTCTGCGAGAACGCGGTCGGGTCGCCCAAGTCGTGCGACTTCACCACCGGCAAGATCATCCTGCAGCAGGAGATCTCGCGCGAGCAGATCGGCAAGCTGCTCGGCCAGGGCCGCACGGACCTGCTGACTGGCTTCAAGTCCTCGCGTACCGGCCGCAACTTCAAGGCCTATCTGGTCAAGCAGCCGGACGGCAAGATCGGCTTCGAATTCGAGGCGCGCGAGCCGAAGGCGGGCGCGAAGACAGCGGGCGTGAAGACAGCGGGCGCCAAGACGGCCGCCGCCAAGACGCCAGCCAAGTCGGCAGCCAGGACGGCGGCCAAGTCGTCAGCCAATACGGCAGCCGAAGCCGGCGCGTCGGCCGGCAAGCCGGCAAGCAAGACCGCCGCCAAGGTCGCGGCCAAGGCGGCCAGCAAGACTCCCGCCCGGAAGACCGCTCGCGCCAAGACGACGGCCAGCGCCAACGAATAAGCCGCGGCATCCGAGGCCCCGCACGCGGGCCTCGGTCTTTCGGCGTGCTCGCCGGTTGTTCCGGGTTTGTCCTCGTTCTTCTTCGATCTTCGGCTAGTTCGCCGCCTGACTGCCCGCACCGGTCACCGCGGCGGTGTCCACCGGCCCGCCCGCTCCGTCCGCACTCTTCTTCTTCCCCTCTTCCAGCAGGAAGTCGATGAAGGCCCGCGCCTTGGTCGGCAGGAACTTGCGGCTCGGATAGACCACGCTGATGTCGCGGCGCGGCAGCTGGTATTGCGGCAGGATGTGCTCGAGCAGGCCGGCTTCGATACTGGGCCGGGCCAGATACGACGACAGCATCGCGATGCCGAGGTTGGCCAGCGCTGCCTGGTGTGCCAGTTCGGCATTGCTGCAGACCATGCCGGGCCGGATCGGCACGGTCACCTCGCCTTCCGGACCCGACAACGTCCAGGCGTGTTCGGCATTGGTCAGACGCATCGCGATGCAGCGGTGCTGCGTCAGTTCATGGGCATGGCGCAGCGGCGCGTGGGCGCGCAGATAGCCGGGCGACGCGCACAGGATCACCTCGGCGGACAGCAGCGGGCGCGCCACCAGATGCGAGCCCAGACCGAGGTCGGACAACACGATGCCGACGTCGCGGCCCTCCTCGACGATATCGATGCTGCGGTCCGACAACAGCACATCGAACACCACGTCGGGATACATCTGCTGAAAGCGCGCCAGCATGTCGGGCAGCAAATGTAGGCCAAACATCACAGGCGTGACGATCCGCAAGGTACCCGACAGCGACTGGCTGCGCGCGGTCACCACCGATTCGGCTTCCTCGACGTCCTCCAGGATCTGCTGGCAGCGCTGCAGATAGGTCTCGCCGGCATCGGTCAGCGACAGGCTGCGGGTGGTCCGGTTCAGCAGCCGCGTACCCAGATGGCTCTCCAGGTCCGCGACATAGCGGGTCACCACCGCGTTGGACATCTCCAGTTGCTGCGCCGCACGGGCGAAGCTGCCAAGTTCGACGACCTTGGCGAACACGCGCATCGATTGCAGCCGATCCATTGCACAGTCTCCCTTTTTTCTTCCCCATTTTTCCACAGCTTGGGGTTTTTGTTGTTCTTTATAGAACTAATCATTGTGTGCGGTAATGTTTATTCATATAAGGGAAATGCCTAATATGCAGCCATCGGATGCCGCACTGCAGCGAAATCCCGCCGCGGCGGACGTCCTCCCGAACAGAAAAAAGGACACATCATGACGATCTCCCGCTTTGCCCTGACCGCCGCCGCCACCGCCCTCGTCGCCACGCTGACCGCCGCTCCCGCGTTCGCCAAGGCCGGCAAGTTCGATCCGTACACCGACGGCGCCAAGGCCGGCCAATTCGACGTGTTCAGCGAAGGTGCCCGCCAAGGCAAGTTTGACGTCTTCACCGAAGGCGCTCGCCAGGGCAAGTTCGACGTGTTCACCGAAGGCGCCCGCCAAGGCGAATTCGACGTCTTCACCGAAGGCGCCGCGCGCTAAGTCTGCCTCCCCCTGGACCGCTTCCCCGGCGGTCCCTCGATGCCCGTGCTTCGGCACGGGCATCGTCGTTTACGGCGTGCGAACCTGTCGCCCCCGCGAAAGCGGGGGCCCAGCGTCTTGGTGCGCATGCAAAGCCGCTGGGTCCCCGCCTGCGCGGGGACGACAACAGCAGGCAATCCGCCGCAAACAAAACGGGCCGCTTGCGCGGCCCGTCGAACTTGCTGTCAGGGTGCTGCCCCGCTCGAACGCAATCTGGCCACCGTTGGCGCCGAGGCGATCGCCGGCGTGCCGGTGCCGCTGCGCGACCTGTGGAACCCGGCAACGTGCCCGCCGGCGTTGCTGCCTTTCCTCGCCTGGGCCTT